>CAJXPN010000561.1 GCA_913058025.1 uncultured Myxococcales bacterium
CATGTAGGCGAGCTGACCGCGGAGGTGCCAGTCGGCGGCGGTCCAGTCGGTGACGATGTAGACGATGTGAGCCAAGTTGGACTCGAGCGCATTAGTTCAATCGATGGATGACCCGGGCGCGACGCCATCGGGGGCATGACCGGGGGCGTCTTCGGTCGGCTGCTCACCCGAGAGCCGAAAGCGACCGTGCAGCGCCGAGCACAGGAGCGCGACGGGTATGAGCGCCAGCGACTCGAACTGCAGAAGATACCTCATCTCCACGAACCTCAAAACGAGGCAGAGGAAGAGGTAGAAGGAGAGCGACACCGCGACGATCGAGACGACGATGGGGCGCCTTCGAAAGACGACGGCGCCGACGAACCCGAGGAGGACGAGCACGCTCCTGTACGCAAAAAGCGCGGCGATGAGCAACCTCTTGAACCCGCCGCGCCGGTCGGTGAGCGAAGACTTGAAGAATATTTTGGCAAGGTTGCGCGCTGGGGTGAGAACGAAGAAGGAGAGAGGCTCGCGGTCCATGAAGGAGACGCGAAGCTCGTCGAAGCCTCGGGCGACGTCACCCTCGCAACGCTCGAAGGACGTTGGCGGGGCCTGATTGTGGCGCCATGAGTAGAAGCCCGCGCCACAGCGGCGCCCGAGCGCCACGAGCTCCTGAGCCTTCGCGCGCTCGGACGCGTCAGCGAACACCTCGTCGGGGAACGGGACCTCTCCGTCTCCCTTGGTCATTGGGTCGAGGTATGTGTCCGCGTGGATGTCCCATGAGTTGATCCAGGCACGCGAGCGCGTGATGTCACGCTCGTAGCGGTGGTAGCCGCTGTTCTCGGGGCGCAGCACGATCACGCGGGAGTGGAAGACGTAGTTTCGCAGCGGCCACGCGGAGAACACGACGACGAACGCGGCAGACATCACCGTGATGAACTTGGCGGCCTCGGGCCAGCGCATCCACCCCAGGCGCATGAGCTGGAACAGTGACAGGCCGAGGAGCATCAAGCCGAGGTACTCCCTGGTGAGCACGGCGGCGCCAATCAACGCGCCCGCGAGGGCGGCGGTCTTGAGCGACGGCGGCCGCGTCATCCCGACCCACGCGATGGCGACGGTCAAGAAAGTCGCGAAGGCCTCTGTGGCGGTCAGTGAGACCCAGATGATGACGAAGGGGTAGGAGGCGTAGAGGAAAGCGGCCCAGAGGCCGTCGCGATCGATGCCGCGCACGGCGCGGCCGAGGCCGAACATCATGAGAATGACGGCGAGGTCCATTAAGGTCTGAGACGCCGCGACGGCGTAGAGAGCGCCTTGTTCACCGAAGAGGAGGTAGTGCGCGCCCCAGAAGAGAGGGTAGGTCGGCACGCGCCCGAAGGGGGCGTCCGGGTGGGCCATGTCGAAGGTATAGAGCCCGTGCTCGAAGAGGTTCATGACGCCCATGTAGGAGCGCGAGTCGTTGTTGAGGAACTCGTTCCCGCTCCCGTAGTAGACGCGAGCCCCCACGAGGACGAAGAAGAGCCTCAACAGCGCCCCCCAGAACACGATCCACCTGAGACGAATCGGCACACGATTCAAGAAAGACATTCGCGACCTCAACTCAGCCAACAATGGAACCAGGACTCTGCGCGTGAGGTCCGAAACCCGGATGCCTGATAGAGTCGCTGCGCGGCGACGTTACGCCCCTGAGTGACGACCTCGAGGCGTTCGAGGCCGCGCTCGGCAAACCAGGCGAGCGACTCACGCATCATCGCCGAGCCGAGGCCGTGGCCACGCGCGTGCTCGGCGAGCGCGACGAGGCCGATGCTGCCGACCCCCTGGGATTCGTGGAGCGTGATGTAGCCCACGGCCTCGCCGCCGAGCCTGGCGACGAGCACGTGCTGAGCGCGGCCCTCGATGCTCTTGCGGATCCAGGTCCGGTAGAGGTCCTCGCACCTGCCATCGTGGAAGCCCTCATCCAGGAAGAATCGGGAGTCAACGTGCGCGCGCGCAGCGATCGCCTCGAGCTGTGCGAGTTCGGAGGAGGTCACGGACGCGTCGAAGGCGCCCGTACGAAGAGAGGCGTAGTGGGCGGGCGCGTCGCGCGTGAGCGTGAGCCGGAGGTCGACGCAGCGGCAGACGGGGTTGGCCGCGAGCGCAGCGAGCGCATCTCGCGCGTCGCCGGGCGTGAGCGCGTAGAGGCACCTCACGCGCGCGTCAAGGGCGCGCTCGAGCACGACCTCGACGTCCTCACGAGACGCAGGCCGAGCGCGCGCGATGGAGATCCCGAAGAACCCAGAGTCCCAGGGCAAGGGCTCGATCGCCCCTGAAGCGTCCATACGTTCGAGGCTCATGTACGCTTGACCTCGGAGACGATGAAGAAGGGTCGCCGCTGGACCTGCTCGAAGACGCGACCCACGTAGAGACCGACAACGCCGATGACGACCATGTTCACGCCGGAGAGAAACCAGATCGAAACCATCAGGCTGGGCCACCCGTCCACGCTGAACTGACCAGTCAGGGTCGCGTAGACGAGGTAGAAGCCGTAGAGGAAGCCCACGCCAGCGATAAGGACGCCCGCGTAGACGACCAGGTAGAGGGGGCGATCGCTGGAGGCGAGGATGACGTTGAGCGCGAGGCTCAGGAGCGCGCCAAAGCGGTAGGAGGACTCGCCCTCCTGCCGAGATGCGTGCTCGACCTCGAGGGTGGTCTGGGCGAACCCGACCTCACGAACCATCGAGGGGAAGAAGCCAGTGTGCTGATTCATAGAGTTGATGGCGTCGATGACGGGGCGGCGGTAGACGCCGAAGTTCGCGAGCGACGGGTCCTGGGGCGCGCGCGTCAGGAACGCGAGGACGCGGTAGAAGAGCCAAGAGGTCAACCTCTTGGCGAAGCCGAACTGCTTGTTTACGCGGCTGGCGATGACCACATCGCAGGAGCGATCGAGCGCGCAAGCATAGAGCCTGGGGATCTCCTCGGGGCGGTCCTGGAGGTCGCAGTCCATGACGACGACCCAATCCCCGGTGGAATGCCGCAAGCCAGCACGGATGGCGGTGTGCTGGCCGTAGTTACGGCTCAGGTTGACGCCCACGACGCGTGGCTCGAGCGCGCAGGACGCTTCGATAGCGGACCATGAGGCGTCAGGGCTGGCGTCGTTGACGAGGATGATCTCGAAGCTGGAGGAGAGGGGCTCAAGGGCCGCGACGATGCGCTCGACGAGCGGAGCGACGAGAAACTCTCCGCGGTACACGGGAGAAACTACAGTGATGAGTGGGCGCTCGGTGCCGGCCGAAGCCAGCGGTGTACTCGTGGGTTGTGTCATGGGGTTCGAAATATAGGTATTTCGGGCGCAGCGGAGGCCCGAACGCTCAATCATTGAAGTGGGTCAGGGTGTGGTATATACATCTAATCTTCAAGGTTCGGTTTTGGACATCACCACAAGCAGAGGCGCCCATGAGCGCGAGCGTCGAGCTACTCCCATTCAACCGCCCCCACTTCTCCGCGCGCGCTCAAGACTACATACGCGAGAGCATGAGCTCAGGCAAGACCTCGGGAGACGGCCCCTTCACGCACCGCTGCCACGAACTGCTCCAAGAGCAGCTCGGGGTCGGGAAGGTGCTGCTGACCACGTCGTGCACACACGCACTGGAGATGTCCGCGCTGCTCCTGGACATCGAGCCAGGGGACGAGATCATCGTGCCATCGTTCACGTTCGTCTCGACGGTGAACGCGTTCGTGTTGCGTGGCGCGGTGCCGGTCTTCTGCGACGCGCGCCCAGACACGCTGAACATGGACGAGACGCTGCTTGAGGGCCTCGTCACGGAGCGCACGCGCGCGATCGTCCCGGTCCACTACGCCGGCGTAGGGTGTGAGATGGAGTCTATCTGCGCGACGGCGGCCTCGCACGGGATACCGATCGTGGAGGACAACGCGCACGGGCTCTATGGCACATACGACGGCGCCCCCCTGGGGACGTTCGGGGCGATGGCGACGCAGAGCTTCCACGAGACGAAGAACTTCTCGTGTGGAGAGGGGGGGGCGTTGTTGCTCAACGACCCCGCGCTGTTCGAACGAGCCGAGATCATCCGAGAGAAGGGGACGAACAGGTCTCGATTCTTCAGGGGTCAGGTCGACAAGTACACGTGGGTGGATGTGGGCTCGAGCTACTTGCTCTCGGATATGTTGGCGGCGTTGCTGTGCGCGCAATTCGAAGAGCACGAGGAGATTCAAGCGCGCCGCGAGGCTATCTGGAGCCTGTCTCTTATACACATCTGACGCTGCCGACGATCT
>CAJXPN010000562.1 GCA_913058025.1 uncultured Myxococcales bacterium
ACGAGATTTCTGCCTGTCTCGTGGGCTCGGAGATGTGTATAAGAGACAGACGTAGTCGCCGACCTCGCGCCAGTTGGCGTTTCGGGTGTCGGCGAGCAGGCGCGTCTGGTCACGCTGGGCGTCCTCGATCGCCTCGCGCGCGGCCTCGCGCATCGAGCGGACCTTCTCGAACTCCTCGATCACCAGGCGCGCGGTGCGCGCGATGGCGCGGGCGGACTCTCCGAGTCCACCGGCCTCGTCCTCTCCGAGCCAGTGGTAGAGGTCGGTCATGCGCTCGGCGGCGCCCATGATCGCGGTGTAGATCTCGGCGGTGGGCGACTGGCGCTCGATCATGCGCCGGAGCGCGATCGCGTCGGAGATGCCGCGGACGAGGTCGGGGTTGCCGATGCGCGACATGAAGGAGCCGTCACGCGGGGCCTGCGCGGCGTGCCGCTCACTGACGTAGGGTGTGCGCCAGATCTGCATCGGGTGGATCTGCGTGGCGCGCTCGCCGGTCCAGCGGAGCACGAGCATCAGGCCGTCCTCGAAGACGCTGTAGCCGTGGCACAGGATCGGGTTCTGGATCTCCTTGCGGATCACGTTGTAGCTGAGCAGCAGGTACTGCCCGTCCTCCTCGCGGTAGAAGACGTAGAGGACGTCCTCGCCGTTTGGCGAGCTGCGCACGTCCTCGAGGCGCATGCCCGTGGCGTCGGCCTCGAAGAGCTTGACCTCGCCGGAGGCCAACACGAAGCCGCCGGGGAAGATGATGCCCTGGAGCTCGGGGAGCGTGATGCAGGAGAGGCCGATGGCGTCGACGCGGCGGACGTCCCTGGTGAGCCGGTTGAAGACCAGGTAGCGGAAGTCGTCTTCGCGGTAGGGCTTGATGCGCAGGAGGATGAGGTCGCCGACCGAGGCGTAGGAGATGTCGGCGTCTCCCAGCGACTGGTTGCGGTCGGAGAGGTCGTCCTCGGAGTAGATGCCCTGCCCGTCCTCGGTGTTGTCCTCGATCTTGATGGTGAGGTCGCCGCCGACGGTCTCCACGAAGATCGTGTCGAGGATGTTGATGTGTGGGTGGCGCCCCATGACGTGCTGGTCGCGCCCGGTCTTGACCCACTCGAAGTCGTAGGGCAGGCGGCGCGTGTTGAGCGCGGCGCCGGCGCTGTCGACGAAGCGGACCTGGTGGTCGACCGAGACGTCCCAGTGGAGCACGCGCGTGTCGGAGAGCGAGGTGCCCGTCTGGAAGACCGCGAAGAGCTTCTCTTCGCGGTCGCGTGGGCGACGGAGCTGACGCAGGAACGCGTTGGTGTAGGAGAAGTAGAGCGTGTCGAAGTCGGACTGGAAGGCCGGCGCGCTCAGGAAGTTCTCGGAGGCGTCCTCGGGGAGGTGGTGGAGCTCGAAGGAGTCGCCGTCGCGGGCGAAGCGGTGCAGGCTGAAGACCGCGTCGACGCTCATCGAGGTCTTCTTGCGCGAGAGCTGGTAGCCGAAGAGCAGCCGGTCGCCCAGGTCGACGATGTCACGCGGGATGCAGTTGTCGGGCGTCGTGACGGTCTCGCTGCCCACGACCTCCATGGTCGTGGCGCCGAAGAACTCCTGCCGGCCCGCGTTGAGCGCGTCGGCCCTGTCGGCGATCTCGCGCCCCTGGTCGATGAGCCGACGGCGGATGATCTCGTAGTTGCTCGTCTCGATCGACGCGTCCCGTGTGTCGGGTGTCTCACCGTTCAGGGCGTCGTCTTGGCTGTTCGTGTCGTGGGCCACCGCTCGACCTCGAGGTGCAGGCTGGAGATGTTGGGAGAGTGCATGTGGCGAGGCGGGCCTGATGAATCAGGCCCGCCTCGCCGGGGCGCGTCGTGGGTCAGGCGGGGTCGGAGACCTCGGCCTCTGGTGCGACCGTCGGCTCGGCGAGGAGCTCTACCGGGACGTCGACGTTGGTGTCGACGGTGGCGGGTGTGTCGTCCTTGGAGATCCGGTTGAGCACGCGGTCGACGAGGGCGCGGGTGGTGTCGCTCGAGTCGAGGAAGCCCTCGACGGTGTGGCCGAGCGAGACCGACTGGATGAAGTTCTCGTAGAAGTCCTTCTCGCCGCCGACGATGTTGATGTTGGCGGACTTGAAGGCCTCGGCGAGCACCTCGGCCTGGGCGCGACCCATGTCGACGTTGGTGCGCAGGCGCTCGGTCTCGAGGACGCGCTGGTGCTCGAGCGTGAGGCGGAACTCCTCGTGCTCGCGGCTGTAGTCGTCGAGCTTCTTCATGGCCTCGGCCTTCTCGCTCAGGCCGTTGGCCTCCGCGACGAGGCGCTCGCGGATGCCGGTGGCGTGGGCGAGCTCGCTCTTCTCGACGCCCGCGGCCTCGGCCTCGAGCTTCTCGAGCATGACTCTGGCCTCGGCCAGGCCCTGCTTCTCCATGGCGGCGGCGAGGGCCTCCTTGATCTCGGCGTCGGCCATGCCTTTCTTGCGGGAGCCGATGGCCTCGGCCTCCATCTTCTCGCGCATGACCTTGGCCTCGACGGTGCCTCGCTTCTCGAGGACGCTGGCCTCGGCGTCGGCGACGCGCACGGCGGCGAGCCCCTCGGCGGCGCGCTCGGCCTGGACGCCCTCGGCCTCGCGGACCTTGGCCTTGGAGTTGCGGTCGGCGGCCTCGAGCGTGGCGTCGGCCTCGATGAGGCGCTGGCGGGCCTGGTACTTGGCGACCTCCTCGCTGACCTCGGCGGCCTTGATGTCGACGACGAGCTTCTGCTCGGCCTCGGCCTCGGCGCGGATGATCATGGCCTTCTTGGAGCGCTCGGCCTCGGCGATGGTGCGCAGGTCCTTGATGTTCTCCTCCTCCTGGGCGACCGACTTCTCCACGGCGATGCGGTCGCGGCGGAACTCGGCGATGTTCTTCTGCTCGCGCTCGATCTCGGAGTCGCGCTTGATGCGCAGGACGGCGACCTCGCGCTCGCGCTCGGTGATGGTGACCTGCTGCTCCTTCTCGATGGCCTCCTGCTCCAGGATGAGCGCGCGCTCGCGGGCCTTCTGCGCGATCTCCTCCTCGCGCTCCTTGTTGATGGTGCGGACGTTGACCTCCTCCTCGGCGACGAGGTGTGCCTTGCGCTCGCGGGCGTTCTCACGGGCTTTGACCTCCTCGGCCTCGGCGTGCTGGGTGGCGCGGACGATCTCGATCTCGCGCTTCTGGCGGGCTTCGGCGTCGGCCTCCTGGCGGGCGTACTCGAGCACGGCCATGCGGGTCTCGAGGTTGTTCTTGCTGATGCGCTTGAGCGCCGAGTTCGACAGCTCGTTGGTGCGCACGCGCTGCTCCTCGGTGCGATCGGTGATCTTCCTGATGCCCTCGGCGTCGAGCATGTTCGAGGCGTCGAGCGAGGTCAGCGGGGTCTGCTCGAGGTAGTCGATGGCGACGTCCTCGAGGGTGTAGCCGTTGAGGTCGTCGCCGATGACCAGGACGATCTCGTCACGGAAGGACTGGCGGGCCTGGTAAAGGGCCTCGAACTCGAACTTCTTGCCCGCGGTCTTGAGGGCCTCGGAGAACTTCGCGCCGAAGAGCTCCTCCATGGTGTCCTGGTTCGAGGCGCGCTGGCAGCCGACCATCTTGGCGACGCGCTCGACGTCCTTGGCGAGCTCGTTGACGCGCACGAAGAACGTCACGCGGATGTCGGCGCGGATGTTGTCCTTGCAGATGAGGCCGTCTTCTTTCTCACGCGAGATCTCGATGGTCTTCACGGAGATGTCCATGATCTCGGCGCGGTGGATGATCGGCACGATGATCGCGCCGGTGAACCGGACCTGTGTGCCCTTGGGGGTGTTGATCACGAGCGCCTGGCCCTGGTTGACCTTGGTGTAGAGCTTGGCGAAGAAGGCGAGGAGCCCGCTGACGATGAGTATGAGTGTGCCGAACGCTACGGCGATGAAGATCTGCTCTGGTCCCATGAATCGACTCCTGATGTGTCGCTCGCGCGATGTCTCCCGCAGGGTCTCTGCGTGTGCCCTTCAAGGGCAGGTCGCGCCGTTTCGTTTATGTCCTGTCTCTCACCCGATCTGTCTCGCGCGCCTCGTCCGGGCGCGCCCTTCGCGCGTCACGTCCTGGCGCTGGGCGCCTCCTCGGCGACCTCCTCCGCGCTCGCCATCGCGCCTTCCGACTCCAGCATCAGCATCTCCCCGAGCGGCACGACCATGTAGGAGTGCGTGGCCTCGTCGTAGCTCACGATCAAGGCCTCATCGCCCTTCTCGCTGTCTCTTATACACATCTCCGAGCCCACGAGACAGGCAGAAA
>CAJXPN010000563.1 GCA_913058025.1 uncultured Myxococcales bacterium
TTCTGCCTGTCTCGTGGGCTCGGAGATGTGTATAAGAGACAGGTCCTTGCGGGCCGAGGCCGCGAGCAGCGCGCGCTCGGCGTCGTCGAGTGCCTTGGTAGGTGGCTGCGCGCAGCCCGCCGCGCACAAGAAAACGCACGCGGCCAGGGCCGCTGCGCGTGAGGTTAAATTCGATGACATCACATTCATTCTCATAGACTGTTCGCTCCTGCTCGCCTCTCGTTTCGGACTCGTCTGCTCATCTCTGCCACGCGGGGGACTCGTAACCCGAGCCGCGCTCGGTGATCAAGCGCTGGTACTGCCCATCCGCGGTCATCAGCCAGATCCTCTTGCGCCTGCTGCCCACCTCGCGGTCGGACGCGAACACGATGTAGCGCCCATCCGGGCTCCACGACGGGTCCTCGTTGTTGCCCTGGTCCTGGGTGAGACGCTCGAGCTGACCTTTTAGATCTACGGTGAAGATGTCGAACGCGTCGCGCTCGTCACGGGAGGTGAACGAGATGACGTCTCCACGGGGCGACCAGTCGGGCGAGGTGTTGTAGTTGCCCTTGTAGGTCAGGCGGCGCTGACCCGAGCCGTCTGCGTTCATGACGTAGATCTGGGGGCTCGAGGAGCGGCCCGAGACGAACGCGATCTTGGAGCAGTCGGGGCTCCAGGTCGGGCTCGTGTCGATCTCCCAGTGGTCGGTCAAGCGCTGCGTCTTCTTACCAGACGACGGATCAATCAGGTAGATGTCGGTGTTGCGCCCGCCCATCGAGAGCGTGAGCGCGACCTTGCCGCCGCAGTACGCGGCGCCGGAGTTCTGGCCCCGCTGGGAGGAGAGCTTGCGGTGCTTGCCGCCCTCGTAGACCCAGAGGTCGGGGTTCCGTTGCTGGTAGCTCGTATAGAAGATACGCCCGTTGCCCCAGGAAGGAAGCAGGTTGATCGAGTTGTTCCGTGTGACCGCACGCGAGGACGTGCCGGAGACGTCGGTGACGTAGATCTGCTTGAGGCCGGACTTGTTGCGGCGCACGAACGCGATCTGTTGGCCGAACACACCGGGGTCACCGGTGTAGTAGCCCACGACGGCGTTGACGAAGGCGTGGACGACGCCGGGGACCTCGTCGGCGGCGACGGACTGTGCGGAGAAGTCGATCTTGGCGCGCTGGCCCTTGTCGACGATGAAGAGGCGGAGGTCGACGTCGACCTTGTCGCCGGACTTCGTGATCGAGCCCTTGATGAGGGCCTGTGCGTTGACGTTGCGCCAGGAGTCGAAGTTGATCGACGCGGTCTCCAGCCCGGTCTTGCTCGGGTCCCCGAGGAAGGTCTCCTTGGGGAGGATCTTGAAGTAGCCGGCGAGCTCGATGTCGCGGGTGAGGACGCGGTGAGCCTCGCTGGCGGTGGCGTCGGCGCCGCCCTTGGCGGAGAGCTCGGGGATGGCGATGGAGATGAGCTCGCGGCGCGCGCCGCCCCTGATGTCGATGTCGATGCCGGGGGTCAAGGCCTCCGCGGCGGGCTCCTGGGCCGAGGCCGTGCCGATGTGCGCGCTGGAGAGCGCGGTGGCGGCGACGGCGAGCGCGGCGAGGAGTTGTCTGGACTGTGTCATATCGGTCTCTCTATGTGTGTCACGATCGGCGCCCGTCTCACTGCCCCGTGTACTCCCACGTGTTCAGGTTGAGCGGGTTGTTCATCACGATCGTGCGAATCTCTGCTTTGTCAGGCAGCGGGAGCTTTCGGCGCCCGTGCTGGTAATGGAACCGTCTCAGGACGCGCTCGATGGACAGGTTGAACTGCTCATTGGAGCTCTTCTTGAGGAACTTATAGTCCCGAACGTAGCCATCCTTGGAGAGGAAGACCTGGACGGAGACGGCGCCCTGGAGGGAGGCGATCTCTTCGCGGGGGACGGTCGCGGGGACGGTCCAGACGCGGCTGATCTCCTTCTTGAGTTTGTAGACGTACGTGCCCATGAGGTTCTCGACGGCGGCGCTTGAGAGGCCCCCGACGGCGCCGTCCGCGACGCCTTCGGGGGCGTCGGTGTTGGTCGGCCGGTTCGGGTCGTGGAGGTCGTCGAGTTCGTCGAGCAGGTCGTCGTTGGAGTCGGTGTTGTCCTCAGAGTTGGTCTCGGGGGGAGTCTCCGGCGTGTCTTTCTCGGGCGCATCCTTGGGCTCCTCTTTCTCCTTCTCGGGCGTCGAGTCGTCACGCTTCGCGAGGTTGACCGCCTTCTTGGGCTGGGCCTTCTTGGGCGCCGGGTTGGCGATCCTCGGGAGGGCCTCGGGGGGCTTCTCCTCTCCTAGCGCGACGAGATCGACGTCCTCGAACTCGATGATCTTGGGCTCGATGAACTCCTCGATGGCCTCAGTGGAGTGCATCGTGGCGAGCGCCATGAGGCCAACGATGGTCCCATGCAGTAAGAGGGTGACGCCCACACCGGCGACGATGTTCATCGTCTCGGAGCCGGGAGAGGCGCCCGGGGGTCTTGCGGTCGGAGGTGTAGCCATGAGGAGGCGTCCTGAGTTCGAGCAGGCCCCATGCGGCCTGGTGTCCATTGACACCAGCGCGTTCGGGGGCCTGACTTATTTCCTCTTACTTCGCGGCGAGCGCGACGTGTCCGCTCACGGCGTAGGCGCCGGGGAGGGATCTTCGGAGGTGTAGTCGGGGTTGGTGACCATCCCGAGCTTGGTGACCCCGGCCTTCTTCACGCGCGCCATGATGCCCACGACGAACCCGTAGGGGATCTCGGTGTCGGCGAGCAAGTAGAGCTCCTTGTCTTGTTGGAGCTTGGGGTTCGCGCCGAGTTTGGTCTCGACCTCGTCGAAGCAGACCTCGAAGCGATCGCGCTTCGTGCGCTCGAGCTGGGCGGAGCAGTCGGTGATGACGTCATCGCCGATCCTGACCACGAGGTCTCGCCCGATCTCGAGGATCATCTTCTCGGTGTCGTTCGGGTCGAGTCGGTTGGCGTTGTCGCGAGTGACGGGGAGGTCGAGGTCGACCTTACGCTGTTCGTCGTCCTCGTTCTTGAGCATGGGGGTGGCGACCATGAAGATCACGAGCAGCACGAGCACCACGTCCACGAAGGGTGTGATGTTGATGTCCGACATCATCGCGCCGTCGCCACCCGAGCTGAGGTTGCCTGCCATGGAGTGGTCCTTGGGCCTGGGCGAACCGCGTCCTCGATCAGTTGAGGAAGTGGCGCTTGGTGATGTTGAGGAAGTCGCTGGCGAAGTTGTCCATCTCGGCCGAGAGCACCCGGATCTGCGAGAGGAACCAGTTGTACGAGACGCCCGCGGGGATGGCGGCGAAGAGGCCCATGGCGGTGACGATGAGCGCCTCGGCGATGGGGCCCGCGACGACGTCGATGCCCGTGGCGTTGGCCGCGGACAGGTTCACGAACGCGAGCATGATGCCCCAGACCGTGCCGAAGAGTCCGATGAACGGGGCGTTCGAGCCCACGGTCGCAAGGAACGGCAGCTTCGACTCGAGCTGGGTCATCTCGGAGGTGTGCGCGCGCCGCAGCGAGCGCTCCACATTCTCGATGCCGGTCAGGCGCTCGGTCGCGGCGTTCCCCTCCAGGCTCTTGAGCCGGGAGAGTTCGATGTAGCCCGCCTTGAAGACCTGGGCGATCGGCGAATGCTCGAACTGTTGAGCGGACTGGTAGATCGCGTCGAGGCGCTTGTCCTGCCAGAAGACCTCGAGGAACTGCATAGAGTCCTTTCGGGCCCGGTGCAGGTAGAGCGCCTTGTAGCCGATGATGAACCAGGAGATCGCGCTCATGATGCCGAGCAGCACCATGACGCCGAGGACGACGCCGCTCACCTCGAGGATGATGTCGGTGATGCCACGCGGGGCGTGCTTGGCTGCCTCAGCTTGAGCTGTGACGAGTTGGACCCAGACGGTATCTCGCATCCGTGTGCGGCTCCTTGACCTGTGTGTTCGAGGTTGAACGTGTGAGGCGCCCGGAGGCGCCTCGATCGTCCCACAGGTTTAGCACCTGGACGCGGCCCACGCAAAGGTCGCCGCTACCGCCACAGCCACACCCGGAGGCCTCCCCAGATACCCGGCCCCGAGCCGTACTCGACCTTGAACTCGAGGTCGACGTTGTCGCCGGAGCTGTAGGAGAGCTCGGCCGACGGCACGCCGATGAAGGGCGCGACGTCCTGCAAGATCTCGCCGTCGCGCCTCGTGAACGCCAGCCTGGCGTTTAGCCTCGGGGCTGTCTCTTATACACATCTGACGCTGCCGACGATCTACTCTGTGTAG
>CAJXPN010000564.1 GCA_913058025.1 uncultured Myxococcales bacterium
GTGCTGGACGTTGGCGATCTTGGCGAGGTGCTCGACGAGCTCGGAGTCCGACGCGCCGGCCTCGCGACGCGACGCGTGCCACTCACGCAGCAACGCGATCCGCTTCTCGGGGTACGCCGCGGTCTCGTAGAGGCCCTCGAGCGCGTCGAAGTACTCGCGCTCGTCGGGGCGCTCGCCACGGAGCTGCTCGTAGAGCGCGATGGCGCGCGCGTAGTCCTCCATGTCGTCGCGGGCGAGGCGAGCCTCGCGGCGCCAGAGCGCCTCGCGGACCTCGCCGTCGTTCTCGGCGGCGAGCTCGGAGAGGCGCTCGATGAACGACTCGAGGACGTCGACCTCACGCGCGAGCTCCTCGGCCCGGTCGAGCGCGTCGGCGCGCTCGGGTGCCTCGGCCACGGCGCCGAGCTGCCAACGCAGCGCCTCGCCGTAGTGATCCCGAGCGCGCTCGAGGCGAGACAGCGTCTCCATCTCGTCGAAGCGCTCGCCAGAGCCCTCTGCGTGCTCGAGCAAGAGCTGATGCATCGTGACCTGGTTGCCCACGTCATCGGTGCGCTCGTACCAGCCGATGAGCTCGCGGGCGACCGCGGGCTTGACCTCGGAGTGCTCGAGGAGGCTCTCCAGGCTCATCAGGACCTTGTCCGTCTGCTCCAGACGGCCCTCGGCGAGGTCGGCCATGCGTCGGTAGACGTTGCGCTTGAGCTCGGGGTCCTCGGAGGTGTCGGCGACCGTGTCGAGCGTGTCGAAGTAGCGGGGGAGCTGGTCGCGCTCGGCGTAGAGCACCTCGAGGTCGTCGAAGCGGTGGCCGCGGACGTAGAGCTCGGTCAGGTGTGAGAACGCCTGCGAGTTCGAGGCGTCGATCCCCAGGACGCGCGCCCAGAGCTCGGCGGCCCTGTCGGCGTCGCCGACCGGGTCCTCGTAGAGCGTCGCGGCCTCGCGCAGAGCGTTGAGGCGGTCACGCTCAGCGAGCGCCTCGAGCTCGGACTTGCGCACGAGCAGCGCGGCCTGGTCGGCGAAGCGCTCCTCTCTCTTGTAGAAGTAGTCGAGCTTGTCGTAGAGCTCGGCCTCCGCGGGGTTGAGCTCGATGAGCTGCTCGAGCAGCGGGATCGAGCGCTCGGCGTCGCGTAGGCGGTCCTGAGCTATCGTGAGCAGCTCCCGCAGGTGCTCGTCCTGCCGGTCCCCGGACAGCGAGTCGGTCTCGCTCGACATGAGCTCGAAGAGCGCCGGGTAGTCGCGGCGCTGGGCGTAGACGTCCTTGAGGCGAGCGCGCGTCGGGCCATGCTCGGGCTCGACCTCGATGATCCGCTGGAGGTACGGGAGCGCCTGGGCGACGTTGTTGAGCCGCTCCTGCCACAGGTCCGCGACCTGCTCGAAGAGCTCGACGCCGCGGCCGACGTTGCCGCGGTCGATCGACGACTCGGCCTGGCGCGAGAGCAACGCGGCGAGCTCGCTGAAGCGGCGGTTCTCCTCGAGCAGCAGGCGCAGCTCGTCGAAGGCGTCGTCGCGCTCGGGGTCGAGCTCGAGCAGGCCGTTGAGCGTGTTGATCCTGTTGATATCGCCGCCAGGGATCCTGTCTCTGTAGATGTCGGCGATCTCGCGGAGCAGCTCCGCGCGCTCGAGCTCGGTCCCCTCGGTATCCTCCAGGCCACGGATCTCATCGCGCAGGTAGTCGATGAGCGCGTTCCACTTCTCGTGGTCCTCGTAGAGGCGTCGGAGCTCCGAGCGAGCCTGGACGTCGCCAGGCTGGTCGTTGAGGAAGCTTCGCCATGCCTCCATCGCCTTCTCGGGGCTTCCCATCTGGTCCTCGGCGAGCGAGGCCATACGCTGCGTGAGCTCGCGCTTGCGCGACTCGTCGGTCGCGGCGCCGAGCACGCTGTTCAGGTGCACGTGGAGCTTCCTCCACTCGCCCTTCTCCTCGTAGTACGACTCGTAGAACGAGAGCACCTCGGGCATGTCGCCGTCGTGATGGCGCAAGCGCTTGTAGTAGTACTCCGCGCCGTCGAGGTCCTTGAAGTGGCGCCACTTCAGCTCCGCGAGCACCGCCATCATCTCAAACTCTCCGTCCTTGCGGCGGAGGTACTTCACGGAGCGCTCGAGCACCTCGGAGAGCTGGTCGAAGTCGCCTCGCTCCTGGAGGCCTGCGCGCGCCGTGCGCAGCGCGTCGAGCTGGGTCGCGTCCTTCTTGAGCACGCCGAGCGCCTCGGTGAGCGCCTCGTCCTCGACCGGGCCGAGGTCTTGCGCGACGAAGCCCTGGGGCGACGGGGTCGACGCCGCGGCCTCCTCGTCATCCTCAAGTTCAGCGGCCCCGGACACCTCGGCGGTCTCGGACACCTCGGCGGTCTCGGACGCCTCGGCGGCCTCGGACACCTCGACAGCCTCGGACACCTCGCCAACCTCTGACTCGGACTCGGCCTCCGACACCTCGGCCTCTGACACCTCCGGTGTACTCGCCTCGGCAGCTACCTCGATCGGCTCGGACATGTCGCCGGTCTCCTCGACGAGACCCGACTCTTCGGGCTGAGGGACATCGTCCCGCTCCACGGCGTCGAGTTGCTGGGTAGGAGAACCCGTCACCTCATCGACCTCGACGTCCTCGACGTCCTCGACGTCCTCAGCAGCCTCGACAGCCTCGTCTGCCTCATGCCCGTGGGCTTCGACCTCCTCATCGGAAGCCTCCGATGCCTCGAGCTCGCCTTCGGCACCCGACTCGACGATGGGAGGGCCCACGTCGAGCGAGAGGATCTGGGTCGCGCCAGAGTTCTCGTCGAGGTCCCCCGTCTCCTCCTGGAGACCCTGCTCTGTCTTGAGACCCTGCTCGAGCTCCTGGGCCATCTCGTCGTCGAGACCCACGGTCGCGAGGTCACCCTCGTCGATCGCGACGTCGGAGTCCTCGCGCAGCAACGCGTCGACCTCCTGGACGAGCGCGACGGCCTCCTCGTTCGCGGCGTCGAGGTCGACGGCATACTCGGCGTAGATCGAGGCGTTCTCGATGCTCCCGCCCTCACGCGCGATCTCGAGCCGGGTGGCGCGCACGAGCAAGTCGGACGCCTCTCTGGAGTTGACCGACGCGAGTTCCTCGGCCTGATCGATGAGGTGGGTCACCCACGCGGCGAGCTCCTCGGCGCTCGAATAGCGCGCGAACGCCTCGTCGACACCGTCCAGGTTGGGCGCGATCTCACGGGCGCTGAGCACGTACTCGAGCGCCTTGCTCCGGTCGCCGAGCTGATCGCCGTGGAGCCGCGCGAGCTTCAGGTACGAGACGGCGAGCTCGCCGTCTCGACCCATCTTCCTCAAGACCTTCGTCTCGAGCCCGAAGAGGAGCTGCACGCGCTCGTAGTCCTTCGACGTCATGTAGATCGCGCGGGCGCGCTCCAGGCACGTCGTGTCCTTGGGCCAGACCTTGAACGAGGTCTGGTAGGCAGCCTTGGCCTCTTCGATCTTGCCGACGCGCTGGTACACGTCGCCAAGGGCCACCAGCACCGAGCCTCGCTCTTTCTTCTGACCAAGCGAGGTCGAGAGCGCGTCGAGGGCGACGATCAGCGATCCGTTGCGATCGTTCCTCCCCTCCTCGACGCCCTCGAGGCCGTCGTAGACCTCCATGAGCGCGCGCCAGTCGCCCTCTCCTTGGTAATGCGTCGTCAACGCGGCGAGCGCGTCGACGTCGTGAGGGTTCTCCTGGAGTGCGGCGTGGAGGCTTGCGGTGTCCTGACTCATGGAGTGGCTGCTCGCAGGTATAGAGGAGGTGGGAGCGTATCTTCGAGATGGCGTTCGAACAGGCGACATGCGACTCAGGCCGCCGACGCGCTCTTTGCTCACGAGGCCGGCGTGGAGGCACCCGAGCTCCTCGGACGAGGGGCGCGGCGTGGATGCCTCGAGGCCGCCCCGTGAGCTGGCATGAACGCGCCAGCGGTGGGCTTCTCGAATGTCGCGCGCGCCCGAGATGGCGCGCAAACGTAGCGTCTGGTTCGGTCGGTCGAGAGGTTAGCAAATCCGCTCTGACCTTGGCAACGCGTCAGCACTTCACGGGCACGATCTAAGCGCCGCCGCCTCGAGCACCGCGACGACCCTCTCGAGCTCCCGATCATCCGCACCGTAAGGTGAGTCCCATGACCTCAGGGGGACCCATGAGCCGCGCTGTGCATCCACCACATAGGCCTCTTGATCGTCGACGAGAAGCGCGTCCTCGGGCCCCTCCAGCCCCGAAACCCACCCCAGATCCTGTCTCTTATACACATC
>CAJXPN010000565.1 GCA_913058025.1 uncultured Myxococcales bacterium
CGGGCGCGTTCCCCGCGCTTCAGACACTCACGCTCGCCGACACCGGCGTGCGCGGCATCTCCGAGGTGCTGCGCGGAATCGAGCGCGGCGGGCTGCCGTCGCTCGAAGCGTTGACCCTCTCGGCGGCGCAGCTCGACCCTGACCACGCCATGAGCGACGCGGTCGCGATGATGCGAGAGGTCGGCGTGCGCCTGGACCTGGGCGTCGGCTTCATGCGCCCCAGGCGCTCGAGACCGTCATGAGCACCTCTCATGACAGGTTCGGGGACCTCCGCGCCGCGCTTGCGGGGCCGCGCACGCTGGAGAGGTTCCACGACGTCTGCGCGATCCTCGATGGCTGGCCAGAGGACGACTCGCTCCTCATGGAGGCCGTGCTCCCCTACACGCTCGAGGCGCTCACCGGCTGGGACGAGGAGGTCCGACAGGCGACCCCACAGGCGCGCGCCGAGGTGCTCTCGGGGCAGACTCCGTGGTCGCTCGCGCTCGTGGCGACCGCGCGCTACGGCTCCGTCCCCATCCACGACCTCTCCTCCTTCTTGGACGCGCACAGGCCAGAGACGTTGCGGCGCCTGACGCTCAAGCTGGCGGAAGGGAGCGATGCTCAGGTCGAGCAGCTCGTCACCCACCCCGTGACCCCAGGCCTCACGCACCTCCGGCTGGTGTCCGGTTGGAACACCCGCCTGAGCCACCTCATCGGGTCGGAGCGCCTGGCGAACCTCGAGTCACTCGACCTCAGGATGTCGAGCCTCATGTGCAGGAGTATTCACGTCAACGCGTTGATGATCGCGACGCACTTCGAGCGGTTGAGATGTCTGCGCCTCCCCGGGAGCTTCCTCGACCAGGACGAGGTCGGGCGGCTGGTCCAGGCGTCCTTCTTTCCCGGCCTCGAGGCGCTCGATGTCTCCCTCCGCGTCGAGTCCGAAGAGCTCGCCACTCTGCTCGATCACATGGACGGGCTCGACCTGCGCGCGCTCGACCTCACGTTGTATGAAGCCGACGATGACGCCATCGCGCTCCTCGCGTCGCGCCTCCCTGCCGGTGTCCGGCTCCAGCTCTTCCTGACCGAGGCCACCCTTCATGGAGGTGACCTGGAACACATCGAGGGGCTCATCTCGCTCGAGCTCTTCGACTCGAGCGTGGATCAGGTCGCGATCGCATCGCTGACCCGATGCGACGCGCTCGAGTCGCTGCAGTTCCAGGCCAGTGAGTGCTCGCTGTTGCATGCCATGGAGGGCTTGAGTGGGTTGCGTCGCCTCGAGCTGAAGGACGTAGGGGTCAGCGACGGTGACTTGACCCGGTGGTGCCTCTCGGGCGCGGCGCCTGACCTCGAGGAGCTCGTCGTCAGTGGCGGAGGGCTCACCGAGGAGACGCTGCTCGGCGCGATGACCTGGCCTCGCCCGAGGATCGCGCGGCTGGCGCTGCTCGAGCCGGAGGTCGGCAGCGCGCCCGCGCTCGCGCGGTTGCTCGAGTCAGGGGTGCTCCCTGGGCTCGAGCAGCTCACGCTCCTCAAGGGCGGCGAGCGTTGGGGCGCCGCACCCCTGCGCCTGGACGCGCTCGAGCGCGAGCTCGACGCCGCGCACGTCATGGGGGTGGACCCGTTGGGTGAGCTCGGCGGCGCTGGCGATGCCTGGGAGCGCGCCGAGCGCGCTGCGCGTGAGCGCGGCGTCGAGCTGCGCGCAGACCTCCGACACACGGTGTGGTCGATGCAGGGCTGAGCCTGAACGGGTCTGCCTGCTTCGCCTTGATCAGTCGCTGAACTCCTCGAAGTGCTCGACGATCGCGGCCGCGACGCGCGGCGTGACGCCCTTGATCGAGGAGAGCTCGGCGAGGTCGGCCTGCTTGACCTTCTTGAGCGAGCCGAAGTGGCGCAGCAGCGCGCGCTTGGTGACCGGGCCTACCCCTGCGATGTCGTCGAGCGAGGACCGCAAGCCCGCCTTCCGCCTCAGCTTCTTGTGGAACGTGATGGCCACGCGGTGTGACTCGTCGCGGATGCGCTGGAGCAGGAAGAGCTCGTCGGAGTTCTGGCGCAGGATGATCGGGTTCTTACGCCCGGGGATGAACACCCGCTCGGGGCTGCGCGTGACCGAGGAGTCCTGGAAGCCGGACTTGTCCACGCGGCTCTTGGCCAGCGAGACGACGTCGATCTCGTTCAGGCCCATGTCCTCGAGCACCGCGACGGCCTGGCCGAGTTGGCCCTTGCCGCCGTCGATGACGATGAGGTCGGGCGGATCGTCGGTGCCGTCGACGACCCTGCGCAGCCTGCGCGTGAGGACCTCGTGCATCGACGCGAAGTCGTCCTGCGAGGTGACCTCCTTCATCTTGTAGCGGCGGTACTTCGACTTGTCGGCCTCGCCGCCCATGAAGACGACCTGGGACGCGACGATGGGCGAGCCCTGGAAGTTCGAGATGTCGTAGCACTCCATGTGGTCGGGCACGTTGCGCAGGCTCAGGCGCCGCTGGAGGCGCTGGAGGAGCTCCTGGGTGGCCTCCTCCTTGGTGAAGTGCTCCTTGAACGCCTGCTCGGCGTTGACCTTGGCGGTCTCGAGCAGCGCGCGCTTGGCGCCTCGCTGGGGGTAGGTGATCTTGACCTTGGCGCCGCGCTTCTCGGTGAACAGCTCCTCGAGCGCGGCCTGGTCCCCCTCGGAGAGCTCCAGCGAGAGCAGGATCTCGGACGGGACGATCGACTCGGCGTGGTAGTACACGTTGAGGAAGCTCGAGATGATCTCGCTGTCCTCGAAGGGTTGCTCGTCCATGGGGAACGAGCGCGCGCCCTCGAGCATCCCCTTGCGCACGTACATCACCTGGATGACCACGCGCTCGCCCTCACGCATGAACCAGACCGCGTCCCGGTCGACCTCCTTGGCCGAGACGACCTGCTGGCGCTCGAGCATCTGCTTGATCGCGTGGATCTGGTCGCGATGCTGCGCGGCGAGCTCGTAGTTGAGGTCCTCGGCGGCCTCCGCCATCTTCTCGGTGACCCTGCCGACGAGCTCGTCGGCGCGCCCCTCCAGGAACATCAGCACCTCGTCGACGTGGTTGCGGTACGCGTCGGCGTCGACGTCGAAGACGCAGGGCCCCGGGCAGCGCTTGATCTGGTACTGGAGGCAGGGTCGCGTGCGGTTCTTGAGCACCGAGTCGGGGCAGGTCCGCAGCATGAAGAACTTGTTGAGCACGGCCAGCGTCTGGCGCACCGAGTTCGACGAGCGGTACGGCCCGTAGTACTTCGACCCGTCCTTGCTCGACTGCTTGCGCACGACCTCCACGCGCGGCCACGCGTGCTTCACGTTCACCTTCAGGGAGACGTAGTTCTTGTCGTCCTTGAGCGCGATGTTGTAGCGGGGCTTGTGGTGCTTGATCAGCGTGTTCTCGAGGATCAAGGCTTCCTTCTCGTTGGCCGTGATGATCGTCTCGATGTCGCTGAGCAGCTTGGGCAAGCGCTTGACGAACGGCCGCGAGTCCCCCGACGCCTGGAAGTAGTTGCGGACCCTGTTCTTGAGGTCCTTCGCCTTCCCGATGTAGATGATCCGACCCTTGTGGTCCTTCATCAGGTAACACCCCGGCTTGTGCGGGATGAGGTCGATCTTGGTGGCGTGGTCGAACAGCGTCATGGGCGTCTCGGTGGAGAGAACATGGGACCTCACGTACGACCCTCATCACCTCACGCGCCCAGGTCAAGGGCGAGGTCCTCGGGGTGCCGTGGGTGAACGGATGAGCAGACCCCTTCGTTCCTCTCCCCGTCGCGTTTTTGCGCCGCTACGTTGCGCCGCGATTCAGCCGGATACAGTGTGTTTCCTGTTTGCTGTGTGTTGTTTTTGCTGTTTGTTTTCAGTGTCTTATGGTGCGGGTGTTTCGGTTGCTGTTCGCAATGTCCTTGACGCGCTGGCCTCTCTGCCAATCATTCCGATCATGGAGTCGCAGACCGTGGCGCTCCAGCCGCGTCCCCGAGTGAATGTGTGATGGATGTGTGATGCGGACGTTCGTGAATGTGTGGATGGATGAGAGAGGTCGGCTGGAGTTCCCGACATTGACCATCATGGCCGCCCGTTGGGTTGCCAGAGAGTGAGCGAGGAGGCTTTTGGTGCCTCCTCCGACGCGCCGAGGGCGGCGTCCGCGAGAGCGGGCGCCGCCCTCTCCGTGCGCGACGCCTCGCGCTGCTGGCCGGTCAGGAGCCCGACGTGAACAGAGGTGGGTTCGCGGATGGGAAGAGGACTGGGGGACCGTGCTGCAA
>CAJXPN010000566.1 GCA_913058025.1 uncultured Myxococcales bacterium
AGATTTCTGCCTGTCTCGTGGGCTCGGAGATGTGTATAAGAGACAGGCTCGAGGCGCGCCTCGCCGTCGACGCGAAGGCCGCCGCGAGGCGCATCGAGGAGGTGGAAGCTGAGGCCGACCGCGACATCGAACGCGCGAACAAGAAGGTCGCCGAGCTGCGCGAGCTCCTCGCCGAGCGCGACGAAGAACTCGAGCGCATGGCGACTACCCTCGAGGTGGAGTCTGGCCGCTCGCTCGCGCGCATCGCCGAGCTCGAGGCCGCGCCCGTGGCGACGCTCGAGTGCACCAGCGGCCCCGACCCGCAGGCACTCCACCGCATCCTCGGAGGCCTGGACGTGCTCGCCTGGATGGCCGAGCACGCCGAGCGCGACGCGATCCGCGTCGCCGTGACCCAACTCGGCGAACTGCTGGGAGATCAACTCGGGCAGTGAGCCCCCCCCCCGACGCCGAGGTGCCCCTCCTGGGTACGCTCGACCGGGTCACACCGGGCCGTCGTATCGAGTGCTGCGTGGCGACCCCTGCATGGTGTGGGGCGAGCCGACCAAATGCCCCGAGAGGCTAGGCCGCGAGGTCGCGTCGGGGCTGGGTAACTGCGCGCAGCGCTCTACCAGCGCCCGAGCCACAGGGGTGTGGTCGGAGGCGGGTTTGTTGCGGCCCTGGCGCTGGTTGGTTTTGACGATGAGAGGAGGTGAGTGGTGATCCAGTCAGACGAGATGGTGCGACCCGAGGTGTACGCCGACGCGCTCGCGATCATCGCCGAGCTCGAGGCGCAGGTCGCCGACCTGGAGCGAGACAAGACGGCCGCCGTCGAGCTGGCGCGCCGGTGGCGTGAACGCGCCGACCAGGCCGAGACCTCGACAGATCGCTACCTCGAGATTGCGGTTCGAGTGGAGCGCGAGCGCGATCAGGCACGCGCCGAACTCAGGGAGCTTGGCGCCGAACTTCTCGCACTCCGTCACCGCGACCTGCTCGGGCGCGCCGCCGGGCGCGAGATGGTCGGGTCGCTGCACCTCGACCGGTGGGCGGAGCTCGAGGCCGCCGGGTGGGTGGTGCGCGAGGGCGCCGTGTTTGTACTGACGGCGAGGGGTGAGGAGGTGTGGCGTGGGTGAGATCGAACATAAGTGGACGTCGCGGCCGGTGTGTCCCCACTGCGGATATGCACACCAGGACGGCTTTGAGTGGGCCGACGACGAAGACCAAGAGTGCGGAGTCTGTGAGCGCCGATTCCGAGCTATGCGGCACGTGTCCGTCGACTGGGTGACAACGCCGCTGGACCATGAGGAGGGCGACGATGAGTAACGCGTGGAAGAAGTACGACCGAGGCATCCCCCTCACCTATCAGGAGGCCTCCGAGATCACCGGGCTGGCGGTCTCGACGCTCCAGAGCTGGCGCTCGATCGGCAAGTTCCGGCCGACGGCGACCTCATCACGGGCGGTGGTCCGCTTTGCACCGGCGGAGGTCCGCCGTATCCTCGACCCGCAGGCAGCGGCCGAGGGAGAGGAGACGACGCATGGACATGCGCAACATCAAGCCCCTGGCCAAGAACAAGTACCGGGTCCGGTTCAAGTACATGGATCCACTGACGGAGCAGCAGGTGGTCTACCAACGGACACTGAGCGGCGTGACGCTCGCGGAGGCTCGCGCGCACCGCGACGAAGCCCGCGCCCAAGCCCTCCGGCGCCCACGGGAGACGGACACGTCTCTGCGCGTGAAGCACTGCGTCTCGTCGTATGTGAGGGCGCGCGCGACGCGTGACAAAGGCAGGCGCTCGCGCTCGATCGCCCCTCGCACGCTCGAGGGGGAGACGGGCATCATCGACCTCCACATCATCCCTGAGATCGGGGAGTGGGTGGTCGCCGCCATTGACCACGACCACCTCGACGGCGTGGTCGACAGGTGGTGCGCCAAGCTCACCCCGCAAGGCAAGCCCTACTCGCCCCACACCATCAACCTGTGGCTCCAGATCATGCGCCAGCTCGTCGCCCATGCCGCGAAGCGGGCGCGCGTCGACGACCCGGGGAGGGACCTACAAGGCGTCGCCGCCGACACCGAGCCGAAGGGGCGCGCGCTCTCGCTCGAGGAGGTCGCCCAGCTCCTCGACTGGCTCAAGACCCATCGCCCCCAGCACTGGGCGATGACGCTCATCGGCCTGACGACCGGCGCGCGCTTCGGCGAGCTCGCCGCGCTCCACTGGGACCAGGTCGACGAGGACGCGCAGCTCATCACGTTCGATCACAACCTGACGAGCAAGGGTGTGCGCGTGAGGCGAACCAAGACCGGCGCGGTCGTCAAGGCGCCGCTTCTCCCAGAGATGGCGAAGACGCTCACGTGGCATCGTGAGCGCCTCCTTTCGACCGGCCACCCGCGCGCGCGCGGCTCGGTTGTCTTCCCCTCTACTGCGAAGGCCACCATACCCTACCTGCGGTCGGCATCCTACGGGGCTCGACTCAGGTACGCCGCCGAGCAACTCGGCCTGGAGCACGTGAGCCCCCACGACCTGCGCAGGACGTTCACGACACTGATGTTCTCGGAGGGCGCGCAGAAGCGCGTCGTGCAGTCCATCACCGGCCACACCAACGACGCGACCACCGAGGGCTACGACCGCGTCCCCGACGCCGACAAGCGCGTCGCCGTGGGCGCCCTGCTCGTCGCGATCGAGGGCGGCAAGGGTCAACGAAGGGTCAACGAAGGCGCGAAGGACGAACAGAAAGCTATTTGATTACGCCACGTTGTGGCGCGTGCATGTCGTAGACGATGTAGTGCATCGCCTCGCCCAGGGTGTCCGCCCGCCTGGGCGGGCTCAGGCTCCGCAGCGCCTCGCGGATCTCGGGGGTCACCTGACTCGAGCGCCACTGGGCGCGCGGGTGCGCCGACTCGGTGGAGACCTCGCCCAGCTTCGCGAGCTCGTAGTCGGCCGCCTCGACCGCCTCCTCCATCGTGGAGAACCTCGCGACGTCGTCGCCGTCCTGGCGCACGACCCAGAGCTTGCGCGTTCCGGGCTCGGGCTGCTTCAACACCAGGAACTCGCCCAGTCGCCCCGACGCCTTGAAGTAGTGGAGCGCCACGCCCGCGCGCCCCAGCGAGACCCAGTCGTAGGCCGAGATGGCGCGGATCTCGCCGTGGACCTCCCGGGTGACCGGGTCGAACTGCTCCGCGCGCGCCTTGATCTCGGAGAGCGTGACCTCCCCCGGGTCCATCTCGTAGGTGGGGTGCTCGAGCCAAAACTGACGCATCCCCTCGGCGACCTCCAGCGCGTCCTCGCCGTTCAGGTTCATCTGGCGCGGCATCCCCAGCAGCGACGGCAGCGTCACCAGCGCGACCTGCGACAGGTCCACGAAGTCGAGCACCAGGCAGTCCTCCTTCCCCGGCGCCAACCTCGTGCCCCGGCCCACGCACTGCGCGTAGAGCGACTGCGACTTCGTCGGCCTCGCCATCGCCACGCACGACACGCCCGGGTCGTCGAAGCCCTCGGTGAGCACGCCCACGTTCGTGAGTGCCTGGAACTTGCCGTCCCGGTAGTTCTTGAGCACCTGGGCGCGCGCTTCCTTCTTCATCTCGCCGTGCACCAGCCCCGCGGGGACGCCGATGCCATTGAGCGCGCGGCAGAGCGCCCGCGCGTGCGCCACGGTCACGCAGAACACGAGAGTGCGGCGATCCCTGGCGAGCTCCTGGATCGACCTCGCCACGAGCGCGTTGCGCTCCTGGATGTCGATCGCCTCCCCCAGCTCGCCAGCGTCGAAGTCCGAGTTGCCCGCCGACGAGAGCCGACGCAGGTCCGCCCCCGAGTTGATCCTGTAGCCCCGCAGCCTCACGAGGTACCCGTCCTCGATCATCTGCCCGATCGAGCGCGTCGCCACGATCTCCTGGAACACCTTCTCGAGCCCGACGCCGTCACCCCTCGCCGTCGTCGCCGTGAACCCCACGAGCGTCCCCGGCCAGTCCTCCTCGAAGCAGCCGAGCATCTCGAGCACCTTCATGTTCCCCTCCGCCGGGGCGTGGTGGCACTCGTCGTAGATCACCAGCCCGATGTCTCGCCCCGCCATCGCCTGGCCGATCCGACCCTCGTGCAGCGAGCGGATCGACGCCACGACGACGTCACAGCCCCTGGGCGCGCGACGGTCGCCCTGCTCGATCCCGACCTTCGCGCCCTCCCCTATCGTACGCTGGAGCTTGTCCGCGGCCTGCGCTGTCTCTTATACACATCTGACGCTGCCGACGATCCACTC
>CAJXPN010000567.1 GCA_913058025.1 uncultured Myxococcales bacterium
GAGATTTCTGCCTGTCTCGTGGGCTCGGAGATGTGTATAAGAGACAGGTCGTGTTCTACAAGAACACCGTCGAGGCGCTCCTCCCCAAGCTCTCGTCGAACGAACGCTCGGCCTTCTACTCCTTCACCTCTGACGCGAACATCTCCGACGCTCGCGTCGGCCTCAGGCTCGCGTTCTGGCGCGTGAGCGATCACGTCGGCATGCGGCTCGTTCAGCTACGCACGCTCCCTGGAGAGCTCGCGTCGGTCAGCCTCTGGGCGTGGCTGGGTGGGCTCCTCTTCCGCCTCCTCGTCGCCATGGCCATCGCCTACACCATCGCCCAACAGAGCCCCAGGGTCATCAAGAGCGCGACCGACCAGGCGCTGCGCATGCGCTTCTTCAAGGCGCGCCCTGGCGTCGCGATCAAACTCGGCGAGGTCTCACGCTACGCCACCCGCCCCCTGCTCACGTTCGGCATCGCCACGTTCACGCTACGCTACGTCGGCGCCTCCTTCTCCGAAGCGACCTACGTCCAGTGGGTCATCAACGCGGTGACCATCTTCCGCCTCGTCTCGCTCTCGGTCTCGATCATCATCCTCCCGAGAGGCTCCCGCGCGCCGGGAGAGTTCCCCGACCTCGACGAGCACCGGGAGAAGGACGTCGACGTCTTCCCCATGGAGTTCCGCCGCGCGCGCAAGCTCGTGCGCTCGGCCAAGGTGATCATCTGGTTCTGGCTCATCTATGTCTACATCCCCGACCTCGTCCTCGCGCTCGTGGGACACTCCATCGTCTGGCGCGCGGTGTACCTCGCGTCGACCTGGAGCTTCGTCCTGGTGATCTACTCCGTGCTCTCGACGTGGCGTGACGACATCGCGCGAATCTTCGAGCGGCTCGCCGGCGAGCGCCTCCCGCGCGCCGTCCAGTTCGTCAACGAGAACAAGGACAGGATCTGGGGCGTCCTGGTCATCGCCGGCGCGTCGGCGTACGTCGCGGTCGTCGAGACCGCGCGCTTCACACGCCGCTACGCCCTGGACACCGAGTGGTCCAAGCGAATCAACAACTTCATCTTCCGCAAGACGCTGGAGTACCAGCAGCGCGACAAGCCCGAGGAGGAGGTCCCCGAGGCCGCGAAGCTCGCGCAGTTGCCCAACGCCTACCGTGAGTCGTTCAGGGACGAAGCCCTCCTCGACGAGATCTTCCTCATCGAGCGCGAGGACTTCGCGGGGCAGATCGTCTCGCGCTACGTCGAGTGGAACGCGCACAGGCGCCAGGGCTCGGTCGCCATCACCGGCGAGTGGGGCGTGGGCAAGACCACGCTCGTCAACGGCACCATCGAGCGCCTGAGGACGGCGTGCGGCCCGGACGCCGTCCTCAGGCAGCTCCAACTCACCGAGAAGATGACCAACACCGACGAGGCGCGCGCGCTCGTGTGCATCCTCTTCGATCTCGACGACGACGTCATCGAGACCCGCGCCGAGCTCATCGCCGCCATCAACGAGACCCCGCGCCGCGTCCTCGTCCTCGAGGACTGCCACCACCTCTTTCTACGCAAGATCAACGGGTTCGCCGCCCTCGAGTACTTCCTCGAGATCGTCAACCTCACCGACTCCTACCACTTCTGGGTCCTGACCTTCGACCGCTTCTCGTGGGCCTACATCAACCGCGTCAGGCGGCGCGCCCACTACTTCGGCAAGATCCTAGAGATCCCGACCTGGTCCGAGCGCGAGATCGAGGAGCTCATCGGCAACCGAAACCTCGTCACCGGCACGACCATCAACTTCACCGACCTCGTCGTCACCCGCGACGAGGGCGAGGACTTCTCCTACGAGGTCGTCAAGTCCGCGCGCGGCTACTTCCGCCTGCTCCATGAGTTCTCACAGGGGAACCCGCGGGTCGCGCTGACCTACTGGCTGCGCTCGCTGCGCGCCGGAGGTGAGGAGGGCACGCTCCAGGTCGGGCTCTTCCGGCCTCCCCCCGCGCGCGTCACGCAGGCGTTCGCCGACAACTACTGGTTCGCGCTGACCTCGATCGCGCAGCACGGCGGGCTCCACCCCGCCGAGATCGCCGACGTCATCAACGCCGAGATCGGCTTCTGCGAGATGGCCATCAACTACTTCGAGGAGATGGACGTCGTGCGCGTCGACGCCCGCGGCCGCGCCAAGCTCACCGCGCTGTACTTCCGTCAGGTGATGCGTCAGCTCACCGACTCCAACTACCTCTACGACTGACCCACGAGGAGACCCCATGTCGATCCTACCGTTCGCGGTGCTCCTCGCTCAGGGCGAGGCAGACCCCGAGGCGCTGGCCAAGACGCTCGCGCTCTTCGACCTGACCAAGCTCACCGTCGCCGCCGTCATCATCGGCGCTGGCTTCTTCGGCAACCGCGTCGTCCAGGTCACCCTGGAGAACTTCGGAGAGGGTCAGGCCAAGCGCCGCCTCTTCTTCAAGAAGATCCAGTCGTTCACGCGCCTGGCGATCCTGGTCGTGTGCGTCTACCTACTCGCCATGACGTTCTTCGGCGGCGACGGCGACAACAAGGCGCTGCTCGGCCTGGGAGGCACGCTCGCGGTGGCCGTGGGCTTCGCCTTGAAGGACACCGCGTCCTCGCTCATGTCTGGCATCCTCATCCTCATCGACCAGCCCTTCCAGGTCGGCGACCGCGTCCAGTTCGGCGACACCTACGGTGAGGTCAAGGAGATCGGACTGCGCTCGGTGCGCATCGTCACGCTCGACGACAATGAGGTCTCCATCCCGAACAACAAGTTCCTCACGGAGTCCGTCTCGTCGGGGAACTCGGGCGCGCTCGACATGATGGTCGTGGTGAAGTTCCACATCGCCGTCACCGAGGACTTCGAGCTCGCCAAGCGGCTCGTCTACGAGGCCGTGGTCACCTCGAAGTACGTCTTCCTGCACAAGGCCGTGACGATCCTCATCAAGGAGGAGGTCACGGCCATCGCGTTCGCCACGGTCGTCATCGCCAAGGCGTACGTCATCGACACGCGCTACGAGATGGCGTTCGTGTCCGACGTGACCGAGCGCGTCAAGCGAGCCTTCCGCCACAACGACATCCAGCAGCCCTTCATGCGCGAGTCCCACGTCGCCGAGACCCACTGGGACGCCTACCACGCCAAACGTAAGACGAGGGAGACGCTCGAGCGCCCCTCCTACGAGCCGATCACGAAGACGCGCCCGATCTCGGCCAAGACACCGCCACCGGCCGCGGTCCACGTCGCGCTCCCCGAGCCCACGCCGCTCGTGCTCGACGCCCCCGAGGTGGCGGAGGTCGTCGAGCACCCCGACGACGCGATCGACGCCGAGACGGAGATCGAGAGGTCCATCCTCGCGCAGAACTTCGCGCCGTCTCCGGTCAGCGAAGAGGAGTGAGCGCGCTCAGGGGGTCTTCGACCCCTGCGCGAGCGCCTCGGGCGAGAGCTCGGCGTCGAATGCTCCGTCGCCGTCGTCCGAGCGTATCGCCGCGGCGATGGACTCGGTGGCGGGCCGAAGGACGGAGAAGTGATCGAGCCCCGGGACGTTCATGAACCGGACGTAGGGGTTCTCGGAGTTCGACCGCATCCGCCTGATGGAGTCGGCGCCCTTGGTCCCCAGCTCACCCTCCATCACGTAGGTGGGGTCACGCACGGCGTGGAGCCACTCGCCCGGCGCGCGCAGCCGCCGCTCTTCGGGGTCGGTGGTGTCGTAGACGATGGCCTTGGCGCCGTAGAGCGCGGGGTCGTCGACTGCGCCGATGGCGAAGACGGCGCGAAACGCCCCGTCGGAGGAGGCCGCGGCGAGCAGTGAGACGACCGCGCCCGTCGAGTGACCCACGAGGTAGATGCGGTCCGGGTCGACGTAGGGCTGCTTCGCGAGCCAGTCGCGCGCGGCGAGCACGTCGTCGACCTCTCCGTAAAAACCTTCCTTGTGGCCGGGGTTGTCGTGGCCACCGCGTCGCGACGGCCACATCACCGTGAGGCCCGCCTCCGAGAACGCGCGACCCGACTGGTCGTTCTCTCGGGGCGCCCGAGACCACGGCGTCCCACCGACGCCGTTGCTGAACCCACCCAGGACGTAGACGACGGCGGCGGACTTCGCGCCTCGCCCGGCGGGCGTCGCGACGTACGCCGCGAGGTCTCCGGCAGGCGAGGGGTAGCGCACGAGCTCGAAGCCCTCGGGTGGCGCAGGAGGAGGACCTCCGCCAGGGCTGTCTCTTATACACATCTCCGAGCCCACGAGACAGGCAGAAATCTCGT
>CAJXPN010000568.1 GCA_913058025.1 uncultured Myxococcales bacterium
TGTATAAGAGACAGATCCACGATCCCTCCGTCTCTGCCCCCGCTCGCGCCTTCGAGGTAGACCTCGAGGCCACCTGCGGCGACCTCGAGTTCTACTTCGTCGCGCGCTCAGACTTCGACGCCTCCGGCTACCACTTCTTCCACAACGACCTCGACGCCGACTCCGACTACGTCATCTTCTTCGAGGACGCCGACAACCAGTGGCTCTTCACCGCCGGCGTCTACTCCCTCACGTTCTCCGCGCGCGACAACGTCACCGTCCACGGCGAGGTGTGGTGGAGGTCCAAGGTCACCCCCGACCTCAAGAAGATCGCGCTCACGACGCCCGTCGTCATGACCCTCCCCATCGCCATCGAGTGCCGCGTCTGGGACCCCTTCGCCCTGGATGGTTACCGCGTCGTCCGCCGCGGTGACGACGACTACCCCCGCTCCTGCGCCCGCGTCACCGACCCGTGACGCGCCCGCTCACCTTACCTTCTCGACCCACCACACCATCGCAGTAAACAGCTCCGAGGCGATCGGCACGTACCGGCTCGGGTGCGACTCGAGCCCCCGAACGTACTCCTCCGGCAGCCCGAACTCCCTCGCCCCGGCCACGCACACGCGCTTGTAGCGCCTCGACGGCTCGAGCCCACGCACCGGGTGAGGGTTCAGGTAGGCCTGCGCCTGGATCGGACCCTCGTCCGTCTCCAGGTCCACGAGCGTCCGCCCGTACTCCCCGCCCTCGAACCCGTCCAACCTCGCGAGCTGCCCCGCCGGCAGCCGGTGCGCCACGCCCCAGGTCACCGCTCCCTCCTCGGGCTCGATGTTGGCGAACCCCGGCTCCACGAGGATCAGCCCTCTGTAGCTGAACCTGAGCCCGTACCCGTCGAGCCGCGCCGCGCGGCTCTCTTCGGGCTCGATCCCTCGCCTGCGCAGCACGCGCGGGGACATGTTCGCCCCGTAGGCGAAGTACCAGGGAGTGGAGGCGCTGCTCGGGTCGTCTCTGTTCTGCATGACCTCACGTTCGGCCCGCCGCGGCGCGACGTCAAGAGCTCGCGACCCTCACCGGGTTCGCGCATAATCACAGTCGGCGCCCTACGCGCCTCACCCCACGAGAGGACCTCATGAACACGCTCCAACGGCTCGTCGCGCTCGCCGCCATCACCTCACTCGCAGCCTGCACACCCGCTGGCGAGGACGGCGAAGACGCTGGCGGCTCTGCCGACGTGGGCACCCAGGACGCCAGCTCGGGCGGCGAGGACGCAGGCGAGGACGCAGGCGCTGGCGAGGACGCGGGCGCTGGTGAGGACGCTGGCGGGGAGCTCGGCGCGATCCCGACCGAGGCCGACGCTCTCTTCTCGTGGCTCCAGGCAGGTGGGTACGAGGGCTGGGCAGCCGAGTCCGCCGTCCACTCCTCGACAGGTCCTCACGGCCAGGTCCGCACCTTCATCGACCCGTCGCTCGAGGGCTCCTTGATCGCCGGGGCCGCCGAGCACCCGGTCGGCGCCGCGAGCGTCAAGGAGCTCCACAACGCTGGCGGCCTCCTCGGCTGGGCCGTCATGGTCAAGACCGACGTCGGGACCTCCGCCGACAGCTGGTACTGGTACGAGGTCTTCTCGACCACCAGCGGCGCCGGCCCCGTCGCCGACGGCAACGGCGTCGGCCTCTGCGCCGGCTGCCACTCCTCGGGCTCCGACCACGTGAGGACGCCGTATCCGCTCCAGTGAGGCCGCTCAGGCCTGCTCGGTCACCTCGACGCACGCGACCCCGCCCGCGCCTGGCAGGCCCGCTCCCTCGCGCAGCGCGGCGACCTCCTCGGGCGTGAGTCGCGGCGCGTCGGGCGCCGCGCGTACGATCCTCGCGACGTGCTCGAGCGCGAGCATCCGCCCGAGCGCCTCGTCCAGCGAGGCGCCCCAACAGATCGCGCCGTGGTGGCGCATCAGGATCGCGCGGGCGCCGAGCGCTGCGGCGCGGCCGCACGCCTGCGCCAGCGGCGCCAGGCCAGGGCGCAGGTACGGCACGCGCGCGAGCAACCCGATCGTGGCCGCTCCCTCGGCGGTCACGCACAGGTCCGGCAGGTCGCGCGACATGCCGAGCGCGGTCGCCGCGACCGGGTGCGCGTGGACCACGGCCAGCGCGCCGGGCGCCGCGGCGTAGATGGCCAGGTGCGCGCCGACCTCGGAGGATGGGCGCTGGTCGGCGCGCAGCGGGCGGCCGCCTGGATCGAGCGTGACGAGCTGGCCCAACCCCAGCCCCGCCACGCTCGACCCCGACGGCGTACACACCACGCGGCCCGACGCGCGCCGCGCCGACAGGTTGCCCGCCGCGCCCGCCACGAGCCCGGACGCCGCGAGCGCGTCGCCCGCTTCGATCAACGCGCGTTGCAACGCCAGGGGGTCTTCGTTCATCCTACCTCTCCCTTTCACCGGGGCGCCCGATCCGGGCTCCCTTCGGTGTGACCATTTGACAGGAGCGAGTGGGACGATGGCAAGCTTCGGAGACCTACGCAGCGTGCTGCACAACGCGCCCTCGGAGGAGGTCTGGGAGGCCGTCTGCCACACGCTCAGTGAGATGCGCGGCACCGACATCGAGGGCGTCGTCGTGCCGTACGCGCTCGCCCACCTGACCGGCTGGCCCGACGAGCTCCGGCGCGCACCGCTGCGCTGGAAGGACGCGCTCGCGCGCGGCGCGCGGCTCCCCTTCACCTCGGTCGTGCGCGTGCTCGACCTCACGGGTGAGGGCCTGCGCAACGAGGACATGCTCACGCTCTCGCGCGCGCCCGTGCTCACGCACCTGAGCGCGCTCGTGCTCGACGACAACGACTTCGGCGTCGCCGGCCTGCGCCACCTGCTCACCTCTCCTGGCATGCGCTCCGTCCGCAAGCTCTCGCTCCGGCGCGCCCGCGTCCACGAGGCGGGGCTGCGTGAGCTCGCCGTCTCCCAGAACCTGGGCGGTCTGGAGGCGCTCGTGCTCGAGGACGCCTCGCTCGGGACCGTGGACCTGGGCGAGTTCGCGCGCGCCGCCTCGATGCCTCGCCTGCGTGAGCTCGACCTGTCGCGCAACGCGTTCGGCCACGCCGCCGCGACCGCGCTCGCGGGCGGCACGCTGCTCGGCGGGCTCGAGGCGCTCGACCTCGGGGACAACGAGCTGACGTTCCGGGGCGTGATGTCTCTGGCGCGGCTCGGCCGCCTGGAGCGGATGCGCGCGCTCGGCCTGCGGCGCAACCGCCTCCACGCTGCCGCCGCCGAGCAGCTCGCGCGCTGCCCCGCGCTGGGCGCGCTCGAGTCGCTCGACCTGTCGCACAACCCGATCGGCGCTCAGGGCGCGATGGCGCTTTCGCGCTCGGCGAACATGCCTCGCCTGCGCCACCTCGACCTCACCGCCGCGGGCGTGGGCGAGCTCGGCGAGCGCGCGCTGCGTGAGAGCGACTACCTGAGCGTGCTCGACGACCTCGTGATCTGAGGAGTCCACATTCTATTTGAATGTTCTCCGCGCCCTTACGTCCGAGGGCGCACACACCACGCGCGCGGGAGAACACCACCAGGCACCGACGCCTGCGCGTGCTCCCTCCCGAACCACGAACGAGGAGAACATTCTGATGCTTTCGACACCGAGGCTATCTCGCCTCACCATCGCGATCTGCCTGGCGTTGGGGGTCAGCGCGTGCGCGCCGACCTACCTCACCGGCGCGTCGTCGTCCAAGGACACCATCAAGTTCACGTACCGCCAGGCCAAGGTCTTCGAGCCCAGCGATCAGGGCGTCATCAAGTGCGAGGTCAACCCGGACGGCACGCTCACGAAGTGCCGCAAGATGTCGATCGTCGTCGACGGAGAGAACTACAGGGGGCAGCCATGAAGACGACGCACCAACTGCTCGTCGCGCTCGCGCTCGGTGGCGCCATGCCCGCGTGCGGGCCCTCCTACAACTTCATCTCGATGGAGGACCACCCGACCATGGAGATGACGATCATCGACGTCGAGGCCAGCCGGCCGATCGTCCCGCTGCTCTTCTACTCCACCTCGCGTGAGTTCTGGTTGTGCGCGGAGTCGGGCGCCAAGCTCGACTGCCAGCGCGCGTGCACGCCCGTCTTCGAGACGAGCACCAACGACATGAACGACCTCGACCTCGTGCTGTGCCCGAACGTGGGCGAGTCCATCACGATCAACACCACGAAGAACCCGAACCTCAACGTCACGCGCGCCAAGAGCTGTCTCTTATACACATCTGACGCTGCCGACGATC
>CAJXPN010000569.1 GCA_913058025.1 uncultured Myxococcales bacterium
AGCGTCAGATGTGTATAAGAGACAGGTCGAACACCACGTACGCGGGGCCGTCGTGCTGGAGCGCGGCGTAGAAGCCGCCCTCGTAGCGCTCGGGCGTGGAGGCGTTCGCGGGGTAGTGTGTCAGCGGGGCCCTGGGGTCGGCCGTGTTCACGACGATCAGCACTCCTCCCCGGCCACCCGTGACCTCGGCGCCCGCGCCATACGCCGCAGGGAACGCCTTGAGCGGCCCCCGCGGGCCTCCCATGTCCTGGGCCGCGTCCTGGGCGCCTGTGTCCGACGCGACCTGCGCGTCGGCGGGGTCCGGGGCGTCTCGTGTGTCCGCGTCACGCGCGGCGTCGAGGGGGTTCGATACGTCGGGCGCGCTCGCGGCGTCCGAGGACGCATCTCGGGCCGACGCGTCAGCGGACGCGTCGGCCGGGGAGCCCGAGTCGACGGCGGAGGACTCGAACCTGCCGTCGCAGCCGAGCATGCATGTCAGCGCAGCTAACGTGATGGCGTGGCGCGAGGACATCGGGGGCTCCTTCGTGGGTTCGGGTCGTCGACCAGAGCGTCCCCTATCCCATCCCCCGTTGCAACCCGCTCCGGGTAGCCTTCGACGACCACGACCTCGAGTACCTGGGCTCAGGCGTGTCGCCAAGAAGTCGCCAGCCGCTGGAGCTCGTAGATGGGTCTCGGTGCCATGTTCGTCCTCCTCGTGGCCAGCCTCGCGGCGAGCTTCGCCTGGACCAGGATCTCGGCACGAACAGCCGAACGAGAGGTGAAGCAGTGGCGCGAGCGCGCGAACCTTGGCCTCCATGGCGGCCTCGATGGAGCCGTCGGGCCTGGGATTCAGGGAGGGACCCTCCTCAGATCCGCGAACGCGTTCGACGCGATGCCCTGCGTCGTCTCGCGAGAGAGATGGACCCCGCGACGAACACGAGGACGAGGGTGAATGGTGACCGGGGCGCTCGCGGCGACGCCGCCGCGCAGGACGTCGCCCGAGCCGCCTCCTTTGGCGGCCGAGAGGGTTCCTCGACAACCCGTCCGCCGAGATCGAGCGCCGTGGGTCGTCCCACGTTGCGCGATCCTCCACACTTGTTGAGGAGGATCACGCCGCTGTCGGTGACTTTCCCAAAGAACAACACCTCACGACCCGGCTGCAGTAACCCGTCGTCTCCAGGGAGGGTGCCGTCCGTCCACGCCACGGTCACCTGTTTGGAGATCGGCTTCCTGTCGCTGTCTCTGTAGACCTCGATGTCAGACAGCTCGAGCTGCCGAACGCTGGAGTTCCCGAGTTCGATGATCTGGTCCACCCGTGCGTGGAACACCACGTCGGAGATCGACGCGCTCTCGACATCAGTCATGACCATGCCGCACGCCAACGCACTCAACGGGGCGGACGTATACTCCCCGAGAGAGTCAGGAGGTGACGTCTCTGTCTCGTGCATGACCCGCAAACCTTCGCAGATGTCGACGACATGGCCGACATCGTTGCGCTCGAGCGCGGCGATCATTCGCCTGCCGACGAATGGGGACATCCTCGCAGGCCCTCTCATGAACCTGATCGTCGCGTTGCCTCCGAGATCGATGGCGCCGCGAGCTCGCCCTCTGGTGACGTATGCGCGCTCTGCCTCGATCGTAAAGCTCTCGTCGTCGAACCGGACGCCCTTTCCGTAGACGATCAGGTCCGCCTTCTTCAGGACGCCTGGTCCGAAGTCTCTCGAACCTTCGATACAGGACGGGACCTTTCGTCGCGCCTCGAAGAGGTCACGACGGCGCCTCTCACCATCCCGTTGCGCGTCCCAGCCGGCGCGCCACTTCGCGAGGTCTCCTGGGTCCGCGTCCAGCTCGACGTACTCGCACTCGTCTCCAGATCGGCCGACATAGAGCACGTCCCCCTAACTCAGGCCTTCGAAATCGGGGCGGCGAACGCCGCCCCAGTCGTTCGAGTTCTTGAACGCGGACCTGTCCCTTCCGTTTCGAGCGAAGCAGTAGAGGCTCTCGGAGCGTGTCGCCATCTTGAGCCTGGGCTCGTCCTCTCCCTTGAACAGATGGAGCGTCTCGAGCGAGATCGTCGCCTTCGCCTTCGTTCGCGCGATCGAGACCACACGCGAGACGTGAACGCTCTCGTAGTCGTCCAGCAGCTCCCCAGAAGGTACGCGCACGCGATCACGGAGCGGCGACCGCGCGTGGGCGTCTGTCATCACGCCCCACGAGATCACGAAGAACGCGAAGCTCGCGAGCCGAGAATACGGTCGTGTCGTCATGTTCGGCGCGCGCTCAGCGGACGCGTCGCCCATGGAGCCCGAGCACATGGCTGAGGACTCGAACCGGTGGTGACCGAGCGCTGACGATGTGGTGTGACTCGGGGACATGGCGAGCTCCTTCGTGGTGTCGGTCCATCGGCCAGATCGTCCCCGATCCCATCCTCCATTACAACCCACGCCGTGGGCAGATCTCCCACGCCACGGAGCCGCGTCAAAACTGGACGAGCTCCCACGCCACACGTGGAGCCGCGCTCACCGTCGCCCTCCACGACCACGGTGTGTTGGGCGACAGCTCGCTCAGGCCGAGACCGGCGGCGAGCTCACGATCACGCACGAGGAGGGCGCTGTCCCAGGTCGAGGACCGAGACGCCACGCCGCCCTCCCCTGCCCCAGCAGGCTCAGGCCTTCTTGACGATCGAGGTCTTGAGCTTCATCGGACCGAAGCCCGGGATCTTGCAGTCGATGTCGTGGTCGCCGCCGACCAGCCTGATGTTGCGCACCTTCGTGCCAGCCTTGAGCGCCTTCTGAGCGCCCTTGACCTTCAGCGTCTTCACCACGATGACGTCGTCGCCGTCCTGGAGCACGTTGCCCACGGAGTCGCGGTACACATCGCCATCGTCGACGGCCTCACCCGAGCTCGCCGCGCCGGCGTCGGGCGACCACTCGTGCGCGCACTCGGGACACATCAGCAGCGCGCCGTCGGGGTAGGTGTACACGGACTCGCACTCGGGGCAGGGGGGCAGCTCGTTCATGTCGTCATCTTCTCTTCGGTGGGTTCGTCTCTCGCGGAGGGTTGTAACCGTTTCAACCCTCTCGTCTCGTGACCTCGGCCGAGCGCCGGGTCCCGAGTGGACGGGTTGTAACCGTTTCAACCTCGGATGCCATTCATCTTTCTCGGGGAGGGCAGCAGAGGCCGCGGACGCGACGCGAGCGCGCTCGGAGCGTGCGCCCTGCCCTCCCCGGCGCTCAGTCGCGGTACGGATCGTCCTCTGGGGGCGGGACGAGGCCGACCTTGGCCATCTCGTCGAGGAGCGCGGGTCGTCGGGTGTAGCGGGTGACGACGTCGTCGAGAACGACGGCCCAGACGTCGGCCTCGGAGGCCGCCATGAGCTCGCGCCGCAAGGTCTCGAGCTCCTTGCACGCCTTGCGGTAGCGGCGGCGCTGGCCTCGACCTATCCAGTACTCGGCGAGGCTGAGGCGGCAGGAGACGAGGACGTCGAGCTCGTCGGGGGCGCGCCTGGCGAGCAGCGCTGGCGCGGCGAGCCGGAGGCGAGGGTGGCCTTCGCGCTCGAAGAAGCAGGCGACGGCCTCGTCGTAGGCGTCTCTGCGGAGCGCGCGCTTGATCCAGACGTCGGGGAGCTCTCGGTGGAGGGCCGCGGAGAGGTCGGGGTCGTCGAGCAGGTCCTGGCGCCCCGTGGCGCGCGCGAGCCGGGAGAGCTGCGTCCAGTCCTTGTTGTTCCCGCCGCGGGCGATGATCTCGACCATGTGTGGGAAGAGCTCGTCGAGCGCGACGTCGCCGGCGCGCGCCGCGTAGGCTGCCGCGGCGAGCCTGGCCTCGACAGTGCGCTTCCCCTCGAGGTCATAGGAGCGCCACGACTCGAGCGCGATGAGGTAGAGCTCGGCGGCCTCGTGCGTGTCCAGCATCGCCGTGGCGTCGAGGAGCTCGCGGATGCGCTTTCGCTTCCCGGACGCGAAGGAAGCGTCCAGCTCGGCGGCGGCGCGCTCGAGGTCGTCTTGTGTGTGCATTCGCGCGTCCTGTCTGGGGGGCGCCCGGCGCGGGTCGGTTGACACCGACCTCGACACGCCGAACTTCGATGTGACGTACCGGTGAACTCGATCCAGGAGACCGCGTGACCTTCACCTCAAGGTGCCTCATCTCGCTGTGTCTGGTCCAGATCGCGATGCCATCGAAAGTCTGGGCTCAGGAGCTGTCTCTTATACACATCTGACGCTGCCGACGATCTACTCTGTGTAGA
>CAJXPN010000570.1 GCA_913058025.1 uncultured Myxococcales bacterium
CACAGAGTAGATCGTCGGCAGCGTCAGATGTGTATAAGAGACAGCCTACACCCTGGTCAACGTCTACGAGGAGGCGGACGTGGTCCACATGGACCTGTACCGTCTCGAGACCGACGGAGACCTGGAGTCGATAGGGTACTGGGACTACCTCGAGGAGCGCGGCGCGATCGTCGCGGTCGAGTGGGTCGATCAGGTGCCGGGCGCGTGGCCGGGGGAGGGGCTGCTCGTGGAGCTCAGTCATGTGGGGGAGGGCCGAGTCGCCAGAGTGTGGTCGGCTGGGCTGGACGTGAGCGCGCTGGATCGCGAGCTGGAGCCTTTGAACAGGAGCGAGGAATGACGAACAAGCCCGGATTGAGGAAGGTCGAGGTGCATCGGCCGACGGTGGAGGTCGATGGGCTCCCGCTCTCGGAGGGGTTCCCCGTTCGGCACATCGAACTCGAGGTGCTCGACGGGGAGGCCGCCGGCCGGCGCTTCTCATCGGACCGCCCGAACATTCGGATGGGCGCGGACCCGATGTGCGACTGCGTCCTGCGCGACCCGACGGTTTCACGCAACCACGCCGAGCTCCGCGCGCGCGGGATCGCCGGGGTCACGCTCGTGGATCTGAGTTCCACGAACGGGACCTACCTCGACGACAGCGACGATCGCGTCGACGAGATCACCCTCAAGGAGGGGCAGATCTTCAGGCTCGGTCGGACCCGCATCCGTTACAGCGAGCGCTTCGAGAAGGTGCTCATCCCGGAGACCGAGCGGACCCAGTACGACAACATCGTGGGGCAGTCGCCGGGTATCCGTCAGATCTTCAGCATCCTCGACCGCGTCTCGCCCAGCGAGCTCAGCGTGGTCATCGAGGGGGAGACCGGGACGGGCAAGGAGGTCTTCGCCAAGGCGCTTCATGACCACTCGCTGCGGTCGAGCGGGCCGTTTGTGGTGTTCGACTGCTCGGCGTTCCCGCCGTCGCTGCTCGAGTCGCAGCTCTTCGGCCATGAGAAGGGCGCCTTCACCGGCGCGGTCGGCCGCCACAGGGGCGTGTTCGAGCGCGCCGACGGCGGGACGTTGTTCTTCGACGAGCTCGGGGAGATGGAGATCGAGTTCCAGGCGAAGTTCCTGCGCGCGCTCGAGACGGGCATGATCAGGAGGGTCGGCGCGGAGAGCACGATCAAGGTCGACGTGCGCATCGTCGCCGCGACGAACCGTAACCTCCAGCAGATGGTGGCCGAGAAGAAGTTCCGATCGGACCTCTTCTACAGGCTCGCACAGGTGCGCTTCCTGCTCCCCGCGCTCAGGGACCGCGTGGAGGACATCCTCCCGCTGGTCGAGCACTTCCTCGAGCGCCAGGCCGAGCGCAGCGGCAGGCGGCCGATGCTCGAGCCCGGGGTGCTCGCGGTGCTCGAGGGGTACGCGTGGCCGGGGAACATACGTGAGCTGCGGAACGCCATCGAGAAGGCCGTGGCGATGTCGACCGAGGGGATCATCACCGCGGAGTACTTCGCGCAAGAAGTCGCGACGCAGGCCGCGTCGCACGCGATGATGCACGGCGCCGTGGCTCAGGCGGCGCCAGCGCCAGCGGCGGCTCCGGTCCAGACCGGCGTGGTCGCGTCCACGGCGAACCTTGGTGACGTGAAGTACGCGCGCGTGACCGCGGCCCTGGTGGACGAGGAGGGCGACATCATGCCGTTCAAGGACGTCAAGGAGGAGGTCATCTCGGCGTTCGAGCGCCAGTACATCGAGCTGCTGCTCGACCGCACGAGGATGAACATCTCGAAGGCGGCGAGGCGAGCGGGCATCGACAGACGTCACTTCTACAGGCTGCTCAAGAAGCACGGGATCGACACGGACGATTGAGGCCGAGGGGGCCTCAGTCCTCGTAGTAGCCGTCGATCTTGCGCTTGAGGTCGTCGAACTCCTCGGTGGCGCCGCCGCCCAGAGATGCCTCTGGCATCGTCACGTGGGGGACGCCGCGGTGATCCTCGTGGGTCTCGTCGAGGACGTTGTCGCCGAGCTCGAGGGTCTTGGGGTCCTGGACGAGGCCACGCGGGTGTTCGTTCGAGATGGGCTGCGTGGACTGGTGCTCGCGTAGGGGAGGGCGCCGGTGGGGCTGGAGCGCCTGCGGCGGAGACGGAGGCGCCGTGGCGTGCGTGACCTCACGACGCGGCGAGGGGTTCTCGAAGACGGAGGGGGTGTCCGAGCGGACCTCGCGGTGGGGCACGCGTAGCTTTTCTTGCCTGCGCGGGGGGTCGGGCTGAGGGGCTGGTTGTGTGTGTATGACCTGGGTCCCGCCGGAGACGCTCGCGATGACGCCCATGTCCTCGCGGCGCTCCTCCTCGAGGAGCATCTCGAGGTGGGAGCGCATCTTGGCCCGCGTGAACGCGGGGTAGAGCTTCTGGCGCAGGGTGGTCATCTTGCGGGCGAGGTCGTTGGCGTCCGAGGGGCGCTGGCCCGTGTCCTTTGTGAGCATGGCGTGGACGAGCGCGGAGACGTCCTTGGGGACGCTAGAGACCTTGTGGGCAGGGAGGATGTCGGGGTTGCGTGCCTTGGCGATCGACGTGAATACGTTGTCTGAGGCGAAGGGCTCCGAGCCGGTGAGCATGTAGTACATGACGAGGCCGGCGGAGAAGATGTCCGAGCGGCGGTCGAGCGGCGGCGAGCCGTTGGCTTGCTCGGGCGAGAGGTACTGCGCCTTGCCCTTGACCGTGTGGACCTGCGTGTGGCGCGAGACCATCTCGGAGATGGCGATGCCGAAGTCGATGAGGCGGACGTGCCCGTCGTAGCCGATCATGACGTTCTCGGGAGAGACGTCGCGGTGGACGATGTTGAGCAGGTTGTGGTTCTCATCGCGTAGGCCGTGGACGTGTCCGAGCGCGTCCAGGAGATCCGAGCCGATGAGCAGCGCGTCGGCGGCGCCGAACAGGGGCGTGTCGTGTCCTCGCTTCACGAGCGTGGACAGCGTGCGACCCTGGATGTATGGCATCGTGAGGTAGAGTTCGCCTGTGGCCTGGTCCTGGCCGAAGTCGAGGAGCGAGACGACGCGCGGGTGGTCCATGCGGGCCATCAGCCTGGCCTCGGCGGTCAGGGAGCGGCGCTGAGACTCGTCGCCGCGGAAGTCGGGCCGAGACGTCTTGAGCGCGCACCAGCGCTGAAACCCATACGGACCGTTGCTACGCGCGAGCCAAATGTCGCAGTATCCTCCCACGGCGAGCTTGAGCTTGAGCTCATGTGGACCGAGCCATGTGGGGTTCATCTTCGTCTCGCCGAGGGTCGTGGGGTGAGGCGCAAAGACCACGGCATGTTGAACATAAATGAGTGATTCGGACAAGAGCCCACGGGTTGTCGGAACAAGAAGGAGCGTCCGCATTGACTGAGCAGAACGAACAGGGAATCGACGCGCTGAACGCGCTCGAGCGGTTGGCGTTGTCGGAGGCATTGAGCCGTGACTACGAGGCGTTCATGGCGCCGGGGGAGAAGATCGCGGTGCGAGCGCGCCTCGATGAGGGTTGGGCCTGGGCGCACCTCGCGTTGGCTTCTGCCGACGGGACGTTCCGCCTGGACCTCGAGGCGGGCTTCTCCGAAGAGGACTTCGAGGGAGGGCTGGAGATGCCAGTGGGCCGGGCGGGCACGAGCAAACTCATCGAGTTCCTCAGGGTTCAGCTCTACGACTTCTTCAGAATGGACCGCGGGGAGCGCCCGCCGGTCGACTGGAGCCTCTACAGCTACGACGACGTGCCGGTGCGCTACCGCGGCGAGCGGAGCTCTCCCGCGCTCGACGAGGCCGCGAACGCGCTGCTCGGGGACGAGGCGTGAGCGGCGAGGGAGAGGATCCCGAGGGGCCATGGGGCGAGGGCGTGAAGATCACGCCCGGGTTCCTGGTCGCGTTCTATGGGTTCTTCACGGCGCTCGGTTGGGTGTTGGGGAAGACCTGGGGTGGCTTCGACGTGTTGAAGTGGCCGCTCGAGGTCGCGGTGCCCGTGTGGCAGCAGCTCGGCGTGGGAGCAGGCGTCGGCATCCTCGCCGTGGGTGTGAGCCGCGTGCTCGAGCGCTACGCGGAGTGGGCGCGCAGGCTCAGTGACGGGTTGTCCGAGCTCATCGGCGAGCAGTCGTTCGCGATGATCACGCTTATCGCCGTGACGAGCAGCGTCGGCGAGGAGGTCCTCTTTCGAGGGTTCATCCAGCCTGTCTCTTATACACATCTCCGAGCCCACGAGACAGGCAGAAATCTCG
>CAJXPN010000571.1 GCA_913058025.1 uncultured Myxococcales bacterium
CTACACAGAGTAGATCGTCGGCAGCCGTCAGATGTGTATAAGAGACAGTCCCGTAGGCGCGTCCGCGGGGCAACCGACGAGGAGTGAGAGGAGGCACGTGAGCGTGATGGCGGCGGCGCGGGAGGTGTTCATGTCCATCGTTCCTGGCGGCGAGTCCGAGTGAGCGCGTGAGGCTCACGCGCGAAGCGACGGGTCATCTGACACGTCGACTCCAGAAACACAATCTCGTATTCGGCGCCCCGGATCGAGCGCGCGCCCCGCGACCGCTCCGTTGGTCGAGCACGCGGAGGATGGAATGAGCCCGGCCCCACGCCGGGTTGCCTGCGGCACCCACACCCTGAGCGCCCGCGCCCGCGGCGCCTACACCTCGACCCACACACTCCAAAGGAGCCCCCAATGACACATGGCATCACTGCCCCTCGAGCGACTCCTGAACCAACTCACGCCCAGCGACGTCTGGCTCGTCCGCGCCTGCCTGCTCGCGATCGCGAATGAAGACTGGATGCCGTACGCGAACCTCCCCAACCAGATCGGCGTCACCGCCGAGCAGCTCTCCCACGTCATCGACTTCTTCAGCCTGACCCAGCGCCGCGAGCCCACGCTCACCGACGACGCCATCGTCGACGCCACGCTGAGGTCGCTGCGGACCGTCCGCCTGTGGATGTCCAGGCTCCACTACGCCCGCAGGTTCTGGATCGACGCCCCGTTCGAGGACGTCCTCGAGCTCCACGAGCGACTCACCGCGTGAGCCCACTCAGTCTCCCCTGCACACGAACGCGTCACCCGAGGAGCCCTCGCGGCGCGTCTTCTTGCACTCGTACCCGACGGGGCACTGGTCGTCGGCCTCGCACTCGGGCAGGCACACGCCTCCCTTCTCGTCGACGCACCACGTGAACCCCGGGCAGCCGGAGTCGTCGTCGCACCTCAGCGAGCACATGCCACCGGGGAAGTCCCTCCCGTCCAGGCACCGCTCGACGCAGTCCCTGTCGTCGCGGCACCCCCCGCCGACCTCGGCCGGGTCGAACCGCCCTCCACCGCAACCCGCGAGCGTCACCACCACTCCCACGCACATCCACCACGAACTCGACCAGCTCATCAAGACTCCTCACCGCATCGAAACCACGAAAACCTACAGCCACATACAGATCATACCGACGTGGGCGCGAATCCGAACGCTCGGTGCAATGCACCACCCGCCATCGCGTCATCCACATCGTGCCGCTGGTCTCGACGAGAAGATAGGTGGAATGAAAGGCGCCTGTCCGACGCTTCGAGCAGCCGGGTATGTGGCCATGGCGTCGTCTTACTTTAATCCAAACCGGAGGTCGCGGGTTCGAATCCCGCCGTGCCGTCTTCGGGCGGCTAGTAGCTCAGTTGGTAGAGCACCGGTCAAAAAGCCCAGACACACCGACTTCCACACCCCATACTCGACGCGCCGACGACCCGCACGGGTCGTCGGCGCGTCTCGTTTCGTGAGGCAATCGAGGTTGGCGGGCGAGAGGCTCATGACGCAACATACCCGGACACGTATGAGACGACCGAGACCCGAAGGAGCCTCTCATGGGAGCGTTCGAGGACCTGTTCGGAGACGTCCGCAGCGCGCTGGCCGCCCTCCCCTTCGACCCCGACGCGCTCTGGAACGCGCTCACGCGCACCCACGCGCTCGACCCCGGACGCCACGCCCGTGAGGTCGCGACCTACGCCTCGAACCACAGGCTCCCGTCTCCTCTGCGTCGGTTCTCCAGGGTCGACGCGCTCGAGCGAGCCCTCCAGATCGCGCCACACGGTCCGTTCGGGCTGAGCATCGACGGCCACCGGCTCGGCCTCGAAGGGTTCCGGGAGCTCGCCTCCGCGCGTGCCCTCGAGTCCGTGCGAGAGCTCGGCATGAACTCGACCCGTATGGACCAGGACGACGCCACCGTCTTCTTCACCTCCACGCACCTGTCGAACCTCGAGCGGCTCGGCCTCCGGTACAACCCGTTGCGCGAGGACGGCGTCATCGCGCTGGCCCGCGCCGCGAGCATCTCTGGCCTCCGCTCGCTCGACCTCCACGACACGAAGCTGGGCGACGAAGCGCTCGCCGCGCTGTCGCAGTCCGCCGCGCTGTCGAACCTCTCGAACCTGGACATCGGCAGCAACATATTCGGTGTCGACGGAGTCACCGCGCTGGCCCGCGCTCCGATGATGCGCTCGCTGAAGACGCTCACCATCAAACACAGCCCGATCGAACCGGGCGGCGCGCTCGCGCTCGCTGGCGCCGAGCACTCCGGCGGCCTCGAATCACTGGGGCTTTGCAACACGGGCGTGGACGCCGGGAGCGTCGGCGCGCTCGTCTCGTCGCCCATCACCAGGGGCCTGCTCCACCTCGACGTGATGGCGAACAGCCTGGGTTCCGAGGGAGCCGCCGCGATCGCGGGCGCGCCGAACCTCTCCCGCCTCACCACGCTGAACGTCTCGTCGAACCAGATCGGCCCCGCTGGCGCGGCCGCGATCGCGCGCTCCCCCATCCTGTCACACCTGACCTCGCTCTCCGCGAACTGGAACGACCTCGACGACATGGGGGCGCGCGCGATCGCTGGCTCGCCCCACCTCTCGAACCTGACGACGCTGGACCTCTTCCGCAACCGCATCGGCCCAGTCGGCGCGACCCTCCTCGCCGAGTCACCACACCTTTCGCACCTGACCGAGCTCAACCTCGGCTCGAACCCGATCGGCGACGAGGGAGCCCGCGCGATCGCGCGCTCTCCGAACATGGGCGCGCTGACCTACCTCGATCTGAGCAGCGCCGGGATCACAGACTCCGGCGCGCTCACGCTCGCGAACGCGCCGCGGCTCTCGAACCTGACCGTGTTGCGACTCTACGGCAACTCCATCAGCGAGGAGGGGGAGCGCGCGATCAAGCGCTCACCGCACCTGACGCAGCTCACGCGGTTCTCGATCAGCTCTCCGATATGACGCGCGCGCTGCGACTTCCCTCGACAACCGCTCGGCGCGGACACGATACTCTCGGCGTCGCGTCGGTCCATGGGCTCGGCGAGGCACCACACACGAGCGGAGGACGCCGATGGCCAGAGGTCTGGACAAGCACAAGGAGTACGTGGACGCGCTGAACCTGCTGGGCAAGCAGCTCGCGCGGCGCGCGAAGAGCAAGTGCGAGCTCAGCGGTGAGCCCGGGACGCTCCAGGCGTTCGACCTGATCGGGGAGCCGACCGAGCCGGATCTGGAGCACGTCCTGCTCGTGAGCCCCGTCGTACGCGAGCACCTCGAGGGCAAGAACCTCGAGCAGCGCGATCCGCTGCGCTACCTCGACGAGGCCGTCTGGAGCACCGAGGGCGCCGTCAGAGCCGCGGCCGTGCGCATCCTCGAGCAGATCGACGCGCCCTGGGCGCGCGAGGCGATCGAGAGCGCCCTATCGATGAGCTCCTACGAGTGACCCACAGGGGACCCCCGAGGGCCAAGCTCACCAAACACGACATCGAACTCTGCGACTGGTCTGCTCGCGCGCCCTACCCTGTCCAGTCGAACTTCGCCTTCAGACCTTCGATCACATCATCGAGGTGGCAGAACTTCACGTGTGCGAGCCCATGTTGAGTATGGACGTGAGAGCTCTGAGCCTCGAAGTAGACCCGCGCGTCTCTCTCCTCGATGAACTCCCCTTTCAGCATCAAGCGCAGCCCCCAGTCGTCCTCATCGCAGGAGTTCTCCAGACTGCGGCAGCCGTAGGCGACCAGGGTCCACCCTCCGACCAGCCAAAACAGGTAGCTCCACGAGGCATGCGAATATGACATCTCGTTGGGTTTCGTCTTCATCACGCCTACCTTCCGTGTGTTCGTCGAGCACAGCCCAACGGTAGGATTTCTCCTCAGGCCGCACCAGACGAATACGTGACCGATGGTGCTCTCGGGTTGCGGATCCGAGGCCAACTGGGGGTGGAACTGCGACACGGTCCCGCCAGTTGCATTTGCTTCGCTCGATTCTGTCACCGTTCCCTTCGGTCAGGTTCCCGAGCGTTCACTGCGTGAACTATCTCGCTGCGCACTTTGGCCGCTCGCTCGCGCTCGCTATCGCAGTCCCCTCACAGGGACTTCAGCTGCATCACCGCCCGATTGTGGCTGGTGGCTCACGGGGTGGCTCTTTGAAGGCTCGCGCAGGCTCCCAGGTTCGGCAGGAACTCCCACGCACATGCGCGCCCAGCCGACCGGAGCGCCCACGCGAAC
>CAJXPN010000572.1 GCA_913058025.1 uncultured Myxococcales bacterium
GAGATTTCTGCCTGTCTCGTGGGCTCGGAGATGTGTATAAGAGACAGCCCTACGATCACGCCGGACCTGGCGGGGACGTACACGGTCTCGCTGCGCGTGAACGACGGGACCTTCGACTCGCTGCCCTCGGTCGTCACGCTCATCGCGCGCGACATCGCCGCGGGCGGGGTGATCATCTCGGAGTACGTCGAGGGCGACTCGAACGACAAGGCCATCGAGCTGTTCAACGCCTCGGCCAACACGGTCGACCTCGGGCTCGTGGGGCTCTGCATCGCGACCAACGACATGAGGAGCTGCAACATCGACGTGGGTAATTTCCCCGGCGAGCTGCTCGCCACGGGCGAGACCTTCGTGGTGTGCAACAACAACGTCAGCGACGACTCGCGCTGTGACAAAAAGAGCACGACGCTGTCGTTCAACGGAGACGACCGCGTGGTCCTCTTCGAGGACATCGACCAGAACGGGGACTTCGACGCGGGCGAGTTCATCCTCGACGCGTTCGGCGAGACCGCGAACGAGCCGAGCGGACGGCCGTGGGAGGACCGCACGTTCCGACGTTGCAACTTCGCGCCCTACGATGGCGTCGGGCTGTTCGACGTGGCCGCGCTCTACGAGCCGGACGCGGGGAGCGGCATCCTGACGGACCTGGGGATTCCTCCGGTCGAGCCGTGCAACACGGACCGCGCGCCGACGGCGCGCATCGTGGGCGCGGCGCGCGTGATGTTGGCGCAGCCGCTCCAGCTCGACGGGACCACCTCGACCGATCCCGAGGGCGGCGCGCTGACCTACGCCTGGTCGCTGACGGTCCCGGCGACCTCGGCGGCGGCGTTCGACGACGCCACGATCGCCACGCCGACCTTCACGCCCGACGTGGACGGCGACTACATCGCCACGCTCGTGGTCAACGACGGGACGAGCGACTCGCCGCCGGCGGCGCTGACGGTGCGCGCCGGGACGATCGTCCCTGGCTCGTCCTGCCTGCTCATCTCCGAGGTGATCGAGGCGTCGAGCCTGAACAAGGCCTTCGAGATCTACAACTGCGGCGCGTCGACGGTGGACCTGACCGACTTCGGCGTGTGCATCGCGGCAAACGGCGCGACGAGCTGCTCCTCGGACCTGATGATGACCGGGACGCTCGCGCCTGGCGGGACCTACGGGGTCTGCCACGGCTCGATCAGCAACAACTACGACGCGGAGTGCGACGTGAAGGACTCGCTGGTCGGGAACTTCAACGGCGACGACCGGCTCGCGGTCTTCGAGGACGTCGACGGCTCGGACGACTTCTCCAACGGCGACATCGTCCTGGACGCGTTCGGCGACCTGACCGACGAGCCCAACGGGACGCCGTGGCAAGACGCGATCTACGACCGCTGCGACATCGTCGGGCGCGACGGCGTGACGCCCCACGACCCCGACACCGAGTCGTTCCTCAAGCGCCCGAGCTCGAACGACGCGAGCGACTTCGCCGGCCTCGGCCAGGCGCCCAACCTGAACAACTGCATGCAGCCCAACCGCGAGCCGGCGTCCGCGATCCAGGCGCCAGGCGGCGTGAACACCGGGAGCCAGGTCTCGCTCGACGGCTCGGGCTCCTCGGACCCCGACGGAGACACGATCACGTACCTGTGGACGCTGACCGCGCCGGCGACGTCGACCGCAGCGCTCGACGACGCCACGATCGCCACGCCGAGCTTCATCGCCGACCTCGACGGCGACTACGTCGTCACGCTCGTGGTCAACGACGGCGTGCTCGACTCGCCCATCACGACCCGCACGGTCGCGGCGAGCGTGGCTGGCGCGAACGACCAGAACGCGTGCGACGCCATCATCATCTCGGAGTACGTCGAGGGCGACTCGAACAACAAGGCGATCGAGCTGAACAACTGCGGCGCGCTCTCGAAGAGCCTCACGGGGCTTGCCATCTGCGTGATGAACGGTTCGAACAGGACGAGCTGCACGAGCTCCTACCCGCTCATGGGCGATCTGGCCGCGGGCGCGGTCCTCTCCGTGTGCCACTCCTCGCTGGACAGCTCGCTCCAGAACTTCGCGGCCTGCGACGAGTTCACCTCCGCGCTCGGATTCAACGGCGACGACCGCGTCATCCTCCTCGAGGACACCGACGGCGCCGCAGGCTTCGACCCGACCTCGGACACCGTGGTCGACGCGTTCGGCCTCGTGGGGACCGCTCAGTCGGGCCCTGACTGGGCGGACAAGACGTTCCGCCGCCTGTGTGACCCGGCGCCGCTCGATGGCGTCGCGCCGTTCGACGTCACCGCGCACTTCTCCGAGCACATGCGCAACGACCTGAGCGGGCTCGGCACCGCGCCCGACCCCGCCTGCCCGTGAGCCCACGGGCGCGGCGCTGAGAGGCGAGCACGAGAGGAGCGCCGACGCGATGCGTCGACGCTCTTCGTCGTTCCAACGTGTTCCCGTGACGCCCGAACATCGATCGTCACGCGCGCGTCTGGGCCCGCGCGCGTGCAGCGAACTTGCGGTACGCTCTCTCGAGATCGCGGCCACGGGAGCGCCGCGCGCCACACATCCCGAACCACCACCACGCACATGTCAGATTGGAGCGAGGGCGCCTTCGGCCCCTTCGAGGCCCGGGGGCGTCTGGGCGAGGGAGGGATGGGGGAGGTCTGGAGCGGTGAACACCGCGCCCAGGGTGTCCCCGTCGCGATCAAGGTGATCCGGCGCAACTGGGTCGACGAGCAGGCCTACCTCGACGCGTTCGCGCGTGAGATCCGCGCCGTCGCCAGCCTCGATCATCCAGGCATCGTCTCCGTGTACGACCACGGCAGGGCCACAAATGCAATCACCTCGCCCTGGGGCGAGAGGCTCGAGCCGGGGAGCCCCTACCTCGTGATGGAGTACGTCGAGCGGGGCTCGCTCGACGAGCTGCTCGACGTCATGGACTGGCCGCTCACGCGCAGGGTCGCGCTCGACGTGCTCGACGCGCTCGCCCACGCCCACGCCCGCGGCGTCGTCCACAAGGACCTCAAGCCCGGCAACGTCCTTCTCACCGAGGACATCAAGGGCGACGTCCACGTCAAGCTCACCGACTTCGGCGTCGCGCACGCGCTCACGCCGCGCGTCACCGCCGACCCCGAGCGCGGCGCCGTCAGCGCCGGCACCCCCGCCTACATGCCGCCCGAGCAGATCGTCGGACAGTGGCGTGACTATGGGCCATGGACCGACCTCTACGCGCTCGGCTGCATGATCTGGGAGCTGTGCACCGGCGCGCCCCCCTTCGACGCCGACTCGCTCTCGCGCCTCGCCGCGCTCCACCTGTTCACCGAGCCGCCTCGCCTGCGCGCGCGCTTCGAGGTCCCGGACGGGCTCGAGCGCTGGCTCCGCCGCCTGCTCCGCAAGAACCTGTGGGAGCGCTACCCCACGGCCGCCGACGCGGCGTGGGCGCTCGAGGTCCTCGAGCCCTCGCCCGAGGCGCCCTCCACGTGGGCCTCGATCGAGCAGAAGCTCGGCGCGCGGCGCGTCCTCGACGTCCAGCCCACCCGCGCCTTCGAGCCACTCGAGCCCACCGCGCCGATGAACCCGCGCGTGTTCACGGTCCTGGGTTGGGGCGACGCGGTGAGAGAGATCAGAGAACACGCCGTGGCCACGCTCGATCCTCCTCAACCTCCACGCGGCGGGTCGATCTCGCCGATCTCACCCACGGGCGCCTTGCCCTCGCTCCGGCCGCCCTGGCCCGCCGACTGGCGCCGCCCACACCGCGCCCGCGCGGGCAGGCCGCTGCTCGGCGCCGGTCTCGGCCTCTACGGCCTGCGCGAGGTCCGGCTCGTGGGGCGCAAGAACGAGCGCGACATCCTCTGGCGCGCGCTCGGAGAGGCGCGCCGGGAGGGACAACCTCGCGCCGTCCTGATGCGCGGCCCCAGCGGCGTCGGAAAATCTCGCCTCGTCGAGTGGCTCTGCGTGCGCGCGCAGGAGTGCGGCTCGGCGGGCGCCTCGCGCGCCTTGCACGAACCCTTCGGCGGCCCCTCTCAGGGCCTCGAGCGCATGCTGCGCGACGACCTGCGCGCGCACAACCTCGTCGAAGAGGAGCTGCTTCGCCGCCTGCTCGCCACCCTCGAGCGCGACGCCCCGGAGCTCACCGCCGAGGCCGCAACCCAGGAGGCCGCCGCGCTCGCGTCGTTCATGGAGGGCGGCGCGGCCGTCGACCTCGGGCGTCGCGCGCCGCGCGTACGCCTGGGCTC
>CAJXPN010000573.1 GCA_913058025.1 uncultured Myxococcales bacterium
CTGTCTCGTGGGCTCGGAGATGTGTATAAGAGACAGTGCGTGACGTCACTGTCTTCGGCGGTCGAGGCGTTCGCCCAGGTGAGGGCGACCCGCCGGAGCTCGCGCGCGGGGTCTGACGCGTCGAGATCGGCGCGCGCGCCCGGCTTGAGCAGGATCATGTCCTGGCTGAACGCGTCGGCGCCCCACTCCGGGACCGGGAGCAGCTCGAAGGCGCGCTCGAGCCGCGCGCGGGACTCGAGCAGAGACGCTCGCGCCGCGCCCAGGTGGTCGCCGGGTTGGGTGGAGAAGAGGTCCATGGCGAACATGTGCAGCCCCTTCTTGAAGCAGAGGATCTCGGCGCACAGGATCGGGCGAGTGGACTCGCGGGTCGGGACGAACACCACGCTGATCGCCTGGGCCGATGCGCCGGCGTCCAGGCGCACGATGCGCGCGTAGGCGACCTCGCCACCCGACCACACTCTGGGCATGACGCGCAGCGCGTTGCCGGCCCACTCCGCCTCCAACACGAAGCGCTTCGGGCACGGCGTGCGAGACGCGCCGCCTCCCGCGAGCTCCCTACCCAGCGTCCTCGCCAGCGCGTCCAGTCGCGCGCCGTCGTCCTCCATCGCCTCCGATGGGATTACGTTCAGATGCATGGATCGATTCCTGCGAGTGTGTGGTGAAGCGCGTGCGGCATGGTGATCCTATGAACAAGTCATGCCAGCGGCGCAGACTCGCCCACTGCGTTGGCCACGGCCTGATGAACGCACGACTCGCGCCCGATCTCGGGGGCGGTCGGCCGAACCTCGAAGATGGATGGAAATCACCCGGCGGCTCTCACGGAGGCGTCGAGAGGAGGATGAGATGATGTCGAAGAAGGTAGCCGTGCTGATCGGTGGAGCTGGAGACACCGGGCGCCGCCTCGCCGGGGCGCTCTCGTCAGCGGGCTGGGAGGTCGTCACGACCTCGCGGCGCGAAGGCGCGGCGACGGTCCGCTGGGACCCAACCGAGCAAGGTGCGCTGTGCGCGGAGCTCTCCGGGAGGTTCCGGGAGGACGACACGCTCGCGTTCGTGAACCTGATCGGGGGCTGGCTTCGAGATCCCCGGGCCGTGATCGTGGGAGGCGCGCACGCGGCGCTCGGTGAGATCGCCGCCCTCGAGCGCGCGCGCCCCCCGCGCTACGTCCACTGCTCCGCGACGACCGTGTACGGGCACCGCCCGGGCGAGCTGCTGAGCGCCGCGGTCAGCGAGACCTCGCCCGCGCTCGAGATCGCGCGCGCGCAGCTCGAGGCGGAGGATCTCGTCATGGGGAGTGAGCTCGTCGACGGCGTCACGCTTCGCGTGCCGCACATCTACGGTCCGGGGCGCGAGCGCACGCTCGAGTGGAGCGCGCGCGGCGTGTTCCCGGTGGTCGGCGACGGGCAGAACTGGATGCACCACGTGCACGTCGACGACCTCGTGGACGCGCTGGTGGCCGCGCTCGAGCGCGACGAGGCGTCGGGCGAGATCCTCGACGTGGTCGACGACGGCGGGCCGTACGCCGACTACGTCGACCACGCCGCGCTGGCGTGGGGCTCGCGGCAGCCCCGGAGGATCGGGCTCGAGGAGGCCCGCGAGACGGGCTTCTTCTCCTTCGCGCTCGGCCCGCACTTCGGCTCGGACCTGGTGCTCGAAGAGTTCTACGCGAACATGGAGTGCGACGCCCGGATCGACCCCGCGCCTGCGCGTGAGGTGCTCGGCCTCGAGCCGAGGTACGCGTCCTTCGCCGCGGGCCTGGACGCGATCCTGGGCTCGTCACGCCGAGTCGAGATGGAGGGAGAGCGCGCCGCGCGCGCGCTCGGCGCCCGCGTGACCGAGGTGTTGGGCGCAGCGGTCGCGGAGCGCGAGCTCGACGCGGCGCTCGCCACGCGCTCCGCGACCTCCCAGGCGCTCGGTGACGTGACGCTGAGGACGCGGACCTGGGGCTGCGAGCATGGCGCGTTCGTGCGCGTCGCGACGCTCGTCGATCCGAGGTTCTCGATGGTCTCCGTGCTCGGCCTGCCGCCGGTCGATGCGCGCGCTCCAGCGCTCCAGATCGACTGGGTCGCGCGCGGCGACGCGCTCGCGTCTGCGATCTGTGACGTGTACCCGCTCGGCGGCGACGAGGACGCGCCGAGCGCGCGTGAGGTGCTCCCCGAGGGCGCGTGGCGTGCCTCGTTCAGGTCCCCGGCGCTCTCACCCGGCGCGGTGATGGCGACCAGAGGGCCGCTTCGGGAGGAGACCGTCGACGAGATCGGCGCGTTCGTCTGCGCGTGGCTCGAGCGATTGAGTGAGCGCGGCGGAGCGCCCGCCGAGGCGCGCGCCTCGGCGCTCGATGCGTTGCTCTCTGCGCACCGCGCACGCGGCAACGCGTTCCTCGAGCGGACGTTCGGCCGCGACTGGGCCACGCGCTACGTCGACGAGGTGTTCTTCCCGGCGCCTCACGGGCCAGCGTCGTAGAGCTCTCGTGAGAGCGCGTCGAGGAGTTCGAGCGTGCGCGACGCGGCGCCCTGGCAGCCCGTGAGCGCGTGGTCGAGCGCGTCGTGGCCGCGCGCGAGGTCCAGGCGCGACGCGAGCTCGAGCGAGGGCTCCCCGAACGGGTCTCTGGGGCGGAACGCGAGCCTGTCGGAGCCCGCGAGCTGGAGCGTGCGCGCCATGGCTCGGTGGGGCGCGGCGCCGCCGGGGACGCTTCGTTCGAGCATGTAGAGCGTGCCGATGAGCGCGCCCGAGGTCGCCCGCTTGATCTCCTTGGCCCAGCGCTCCGAGACGATCTGCGCCTTCAGGATGATGTAGTGCGTGTGCAGGTCGAGCCTCGAGAGGTCGTTGCGTATGTGCGCCGCGCGCGTGAGCTGAGGGTCCCAGATCTCACCCGCGATGGGATCCTCGCGCGCCTCGATCTCGGCCTCGAGGGCCTCGAAGATCGAGCGCCACGCGCGAAGCTCCGCCGCGTAGACGGCCCGCGGGACGCGCGCGCCGCGGCGAGCCACGTTGTACGGGTGGAGCTCGATGCGCTCGCGCTCCCTCCGAAACTCGAGGTCGAGGAGTTCGAACACGGGCTCTTCATTGCCCTCGTCGAGTTGGTCCTGGAGCAGCCTCATCTCGCCTCACCTCATGCCGTGGCCGTGTCGAAGTCACTGCTCGACCCATGCAAGAGTCATGAACAGATCTGGCGAAATCGAACAGGTGCGTGTGCAACGTCAGAATTGGCCAGCCTTACCCGGCCTCGGCCCCGAGACGCGTCGTAAGTGTATGTTTTGGGAAGTGGTTTGTTTGTGTCCGGTGTGGGTTGTTTTTGACCACCTTCGGAAGGGTGAACAGAAACGCGTCGTCGTGAACGGGTGCGCCTGCGTCCGCATGTTGGCTCGTGTTCGCCGCTCATTCTCGTTTTGGACAGGTTGTGGCACGGATCTCGCTGTAGGTGTCCGCAGTTACCACGAACACGAACACAAGCGGGCGAACGGAGATGCTCAACCTCAAAGAGAGAGGCGACGAGAGGCCGACGTTCTCACGTCAAGAACCGACGGAGACGTTGGGCGATCTGATCATCGCCCAGTCCGACGGCGAGCTCCTCCGTTGCGCCCACGCCCTCGACGAGGACGAGCAGACGCTGGTGGAGACCGCGTCCGCGCTCGTGGCGTTGTCGGCGACGGCGCGTTGTTGGCCCGCGTGGGTCGACATGAGCAGCGGTTCCCAGCGGATCATCGCGGTCGCGTTCGACGAGCAGATCGTCTTCATGTCGTTGTGCGGGCGCGACGAGCGCGTGTCCCGAGCGGCCTTCATCGAGCGCGCCCGCGCGCTCGTCGCGGGGCGTTGAGGCGATGGGGGAGGCGGTCACCAGCCATGGGGATGTCCAGGGGCGCTCACGCGGCCTCGAGCGCACGCTTCGTGACCAGTGCTCGGCGGTCTGGCGGCTCACCGTCGACGGGGTCTGGGCGTGCGTCTACCGCCAGGAGGTCGAGGGGCTCGCCGAGATCGAGGGCTTCGCCGAGTTCTTCAGCTCGATGGTCAGCCCGCGCCTCAAGCGCGGCGCCGAGGTCACCGCCAAGATGGGCGAGTGGATGATCATGGCCGTGGTCGACGCGGACGGCGTCCTGGTCGGGGTGCGGAACAAGCTCGGGAACCCGGTCACGATCCGCACCGCCATGACGATGATCGAGTCGCGCAGCCAGCGGGGCGAGGCGATGGTGTCGACGCGCGCGCCGCGCGTC
>CAJXPN010000574.1 GCA_913058025.1 uncultured Myxococcales bacterium
GATTTCTGCCTGTCTCGTGGGCTCGGAGATGTGTATAAGAGACAGCTCCAGGAGCCTCCCGCTCGATACCCCGAGCGCGACGTCGAGCCGCTCGATCCCATGGGACAGAGGCGACCCCTGGAATGCCGCGAATGGCGTGACGTCGAGGGTCCCCTGGCCGTCGTGACGAACATGCTCGACGGTCAGCGACCTCACCCCATCGAAGACCTCGGAGGCGCACAGTGTCTCGAAGTGGTAGCCGTCCGGCCACTCCCCCTCGATGTCGAGGACGGTCACGCCGCGGAGCTGTTCGAGCGCGGAGAGCAGGCGAGCGCCGCGTCGCTCCGCCGAGTCTCTCCAGTTCCCCCGCCGCCTCGGCGTGGCGCACGCTTCCAGGATGTCCTTGCTGACATAGAGGTGGCGCGCGAGCCCGAGCCATGGGGTCGGCTCCCCGGCACACGCCGCGGCCAGCCACCTCACCGGCACCACGCGGACCTCGTCGGACCAGCTCGCGAGCATCTCGCTCAGATACGGCTCCAGCCTGGAGCGGTAGGACTCCGGATCACTCCCCTCGAGCAACAGGCACAGATCCGACCACCCGATGTGTGTGTTCGCGCCGTGAACCACCGCGCGCACCTCTCCAAACAACTCGCCCTCTCCCATGATCTCCCTCCAAGATCCCACCAAGCTCGTGTAACGAGATGAAGTATAGGGCGACTGTGGAGCTCTTGACAGGCGGGTTTCGATCGTCAGGCGATGTCCGAAGGGATATGCTCGCGCCATCAGCCTTCACGACAGACCGAGCGCTTGACTCGGCCCCTCCTCTGTGTACCTTCGACACAGTGACACGGCGCGCCGCCGCGCGACCCTCCCACGAACGAGGACGCCATGAACCCCTCCGCGCTCTACACACAGAACCTGTCGATGCTGACGGATCTGTATCAGCTCACGATGGCCTACGGGTACTGGAAGGCGGGGGAGGCGGACACGGAGGCCGTGTTCAACCTGTTCTTCAGGAAGCCGCCGTTCGGCGGGGGGTACACGATCGCGTGCGGGCTGACCGACGCCATCGACCTGATCGCGAACCTCGGATTCGAGGACGACGACGTCGCGTACTTGGCCACGCTCACGGGGAACGACGGGAAGCCGCTGTTCGAGTCTGGCTTCCTCGACTACCTGCTCGAGATGAAGATCGAGTGCGACGTGCTCGCGATCCCGGAGGGGACCGTGGTGTTCCCGCACGAGCCGCTGCTGCGGCTGAGCGGCCCGCTGATCCAGTGCCAGTTGCTCGAGACCGCGCTGCTGACGGTGGTGAACTTCCAGACGCTGATCGCCACGAAGGCGAGGCGAGTCGCGGACGCGGCGCAGGGTGAGTCGGTGCTCGAGTTCGGGCTGCGCAGGGCGCAGGGGATCGACGGGGGCCTGAGCGCGTCGCGCGCGGCATACATCGGGGGCGCGTCAGCGACCTCGAACGTGCTCGCGGGCAAGCTCTTCGGGATCCCGGTCGCCGGGACGCACGCGCACAGCTGGGTGATGTGCTTCGACTCCGAGCGCGAGGCCTTCGAGGCCTACGCCGGAGCGATGCCCAACAACTGCGTCTTCCTCGTGGACACGTACGACACGGTCGAGGGCGTGCGCCAGGCGATCGAGGTCGGCAAGCAACTGCGCGAGCGCGGCCACGAGATGGTCGGCGTGCGGCTGGACTCCGGGGACCTCGCGTACCTGAGCATTCAGGCGCGTGAGCTGCTCGACGCGGGCGGCTTCCCCGACGCCGCGGTCATCGCCTCGAACGGCCTGGACGAGCACCTCATCGAGTCGCTCAAGACGCAGGGCGCCAGGATCAGCGTCTGGGGCGTGGGGACCAAGCTCTCGACCTCCTACGACCAGCCCGCGCTCGGCGGCGTGTACAAGCTCTCGGCGGTGCGCCGCGCGGGGCGCGACGAGTGGGAGGATCGGGTCAAGCTGAGCGAGCAGTCGATCAAGGTGTCCAACCCCGGCGTGCTCCAGGTCCGCCGGTTCGAGCGCGACGGGCTGTTCAGCGGCGACCTCATCTACGACGAGCGTCACCCGCTCCCCGAGCTCCCCGTGATGGTCGACCCGATGGATATGACGCGCCGCAAGCGCCTGACCGCCGAGGACGCAGGCGCCGACCTGCTCGTCTCCGTCTTCGAGGCCGGCGAGCTCGTCTACGACGCGCCCGACGTCCACGCCGTGCGCGCACACGCGCTCACCCAGCTGGACAAATTCCACCACGGAATCAAGAGGTTCAAGCACCCGCACCAGTATCCGACGGGCCTCGAGAAGGGGCTGTTCGAGCACAAGACCGCGATGATCCTGAGGGCGCGCGGTTTCGATGAGGAGTCCGAGTCATGAAGTTGATCCGAGTCGCTGCCGCAGACCTGAACCAGACCCCGCTCGCGTGGGCGCACAACGAACAGAACATCATCGACGCGATCGCCGAGGCGCGCGCGCAGGGCGTCTCGGTCCTTTGCCTGCCCGAGCTGTGCATCTCCGGCTACTGCTGTGAGGACGCGTTCTACTCGCGCCACACCATCGAGCGGTGCTGGGCCTCGCTCGGCCGCCTGCTGCGACACACCGAGGGCATGGTCGTCTCGTTCGGGCTCCCCACGCTCTACAAGAACGCGCTGTTCAACACGGCCGCGCTCGTGGTCGACGGGAAGATCATCGGCCTGGCCGCCAAGAAGCACCTGGCCGGCGACGGCATCTACTACGAGCCCCGCTGGTTCCGCGCGTGGCCCGAGGACGTGCAGTCGTTCGTCGAGCACGACGGGGAGACCATCCCGATCGGCGACCTCGTGTTCGACGTCGGCGGGCTCAAGATCGGCTTCGAGATCTGCGAGGACGCCTGGGTCGCCAAGCGCCCGGGTTCGGAGATGAGCCTCCAGGGGATCGACATGATCCTCAACCCGTCGGGCTCTCACTTCGCCTTCGGCAAGTTCGAGGTCCGCAAGCGCTTCGTGCTCGAGGGCTCGCGCGCCTTCGGCGTGACCTACGTGTACTCGAACATGCTCGGGAACGAGGCCGGCCGCATGATCTTCGACGGCGGCGCGATCATCGCCAACGCCGGCAAGATCGAGGCGCTCGGCTCACGCTTCGGCTTCGAGGACTTCAACGTCACGAGCGCCGTGGTCGACATCGACGCCGCCCGCCAGGCCCGCCAGCGGACCGGCTCCTTCGAGCCCGACTTCCGCGACGAGCCCGAGTCCGAGCTGCGCGCCGAGTTCTCCTTCCCCCAGCTCACCCCCGAGTTCCACGAGCCCGAGTTCGACGCCTGGGAGCTCTCGGACACGCTCAAGGAGGAGGAGTTCACGCGCGCGGTCACGCTCGCGCTCTTCGACTACCTCCGGAAGTCGTACTCCCAGGGCTTCGTCGTGTCGCTCTCGGGCGGCGCGGACTCGGCGGCCGTGTCCGCGCTCTCGGCGCTCATCGTCGACCGCGGGATCGACTCCATCGGCCTCGACGCCTTCAAGAAGAAGCTCGGCCACATAAAGAGCATCCAGGAGCTGGACGACCCGCGCGCGATCGTGGGCGAGCTGCTCACGTGCGCGTACCAGTCGACGCGCAACTCGGGCGAGACGACGAGCACCGCCGCCCGCGAGGTCGCGGCCGCGCTGGGCGCGGCCTACCACGTGCTCGACGTCGACGCGCTCGTGCGCGGCTACATCGGCCTGACCGAGGGCGCGCTCGGCCGCGACCTCACCTGGGAGCACGACGACATCACGCTCCAGAACATCCAGGCCAGGGTCAGGAGCCCGTCGATCTGGATGTTCGCCAACATCAAGCGCGCGCTGCTGCTGGCGACCTCGAACCGCTCCGAGGCCGCCGTCGGCTACGCCACCATGGACGGCGACACGTCCGGCGGCGTCAGCCCCATCGCGGGCATCGACAAGGCGTTCCTTCGCCAGTGGTTGTCCTGGATGGAGACCCGGGGCCCCATCGGCATCGAGCCGATCCCCGCGCTCTCCTACATCACCGCGCAGGCGCCCACCGCCGAGCTGCGCCCCGAGGAGTACGACCAGACCGACGAGGGCGACCTGATGCCCTACGTCCTGCTCGACGCCATCGAGCGCGCCGCCATCCGCGACAAGCTCGCCCCCATCGACTCCTACGACCTCATGCGCTCGCGCTTCCCGCAGTACGGGCTGGCCCAGCTCCTGTCTCTTATACACATCTCCGAGCCCACGAGACAGGCAGAAATCTCG
>CAJXPN010000575.1 GCA_913058025.1 uncultured Myxococcales bacterium
GCGGGAGGAGCCGGCGCGACGGCCCCAGGGGACGTCGGCGTCGCGCCGGGCTCGGGCACGACGAACGCGTAGCGGTCCTCGTCTTCGGGCGCGCTCCAGTAGCCGAGCACCCGCACATTCGCGGGGACGGGCTGCGCCTGGGCGACCGAGTCGTTGGGTTCGATCTCACCCATCGCGCCCTCGGGCAGGTCGGGCGGCGCGCTCAGGCGCACCATCCAGCCGTGCTCCCGAGAGAACAGGTCGCCGGAGCAACGGATCTCGAGCAACGCGCCGTCTCCGAGCGCGAGCGCTGGCGCGTTCGCGGTCTTTCCGGGCTCGATGTTCAAGGTGGCGATGGGGGCGCCGAGGTCGGAGCCCACGCGAGCGGTCATGGCGCGATCACGTGGCGCGCTGACCTCGAGCGCGACGGCGCCCTCGGACGAGGACACGATCCTGATGAGGTCGACGTCGCCAGGGCGATCGCAGACGCCGCTGAGGGCACCGGGCGCGATCAGCTCGGTCGCCGCGGCGACCGAGTCGTTGGGCTCGCGCTCGACGGGCGAGGACGAGAGCTGGCGCTTCCAGCGAAGCGCATACTCGCCCGAGCCAGCCTTCGAACGGACCCCGAGCGAGAGGCCCTTCGAGCCGAACCACGCGGCGGGCACGACCTCAGCCGCGCCCGCGCCAGCGACGTCGTAGACGAGCGGCTCGGTCCCCTCCCCCATAGACAGGAGCACCACCACGTCGAGCGTGGGGGTCTTGGGCTCGACCCTCACCTCGAGAGGCTCGCCCTCGGGGCGAGAAGGCGAGACGGCGAACCAGTCGACGTCCCCCGAGTCGGAGATAGCGCCGAGGACGGCGCGAAGCTCTTCGTCGAGGGAGATGGGGGTCGCCTGGGCGAGCGAGCCGTTGGGCTCGGCCTCGGTGGGCGCCGACGACTTGGGCTGCTCGAGCCCCTCGCCGCGGCGCTTCTTGGCGTCGCCGTCGCTCACGGCGCGGCGCACGTTCTGCTCGCAGTCGCAAGCGGAGCACGCGAGCAGCGCAAGACACGCCCACCGCCACGCGCCGTGATGTGCGCGCGCGCTCATATCAGTTCGCCGCGTTGTAGCGCTTGATGAGCTCGCCGGTCAGGTCCATGTCGTCCTTGGCGAACAGGACCGCGGACTCGGTGCGCTCGAGCACCAGGTCGTAGCTCTTCTCCTTGGCGATGTCCTTGATGATCACGCCCATCTTGTCGAAGATCTTCTTGGTCGCCTTGGCCTCGGCCTGTGCGAGCTCTTGCTGGAGCTGACCGTAGGTCTGCTGGAGCTCGTACATCTTCTTCTGGAACTCGACGGCCTTGGCGCGCTTGGTCTCGTCGGAGAGCATCATGCCGCCCTGCTCGAGCTCCTGCTGCATCTTCTTGAGTTCTTCCTGCTTGCCGTTGAGCATCTTCTGCTTCTTCTCGAAGTCGGCCTTGAGCTTCTTCTTGGCCTTCTTGCCATCGGCGACCTCGTTGAGGGCACGCTGGAGGTCGACGTAGCCGACCTTGGGACCCTCCGCGAACGCCGACGCCGGCGCCACGAACACACAAAGCGCGAGCGCCCAACCAAGCGCGATCACCACGCGCGACAACACGAACCCATTCTGACGCTTCATTCTTCTGGCTCCTTTGCCTGGCGGGTCTGCGCCCGCCTCCTGATGTGACCTCTCCATTGGAGGTCGTTTCATCCTTTTGTCGTACACCCCATGTGAGCAATGTCGGCTCAGAAGGCATTCCCGATGCTGAAATCGAAGACCAACGGGTCCTCGCTCCTCAGACGCGAGAGAGGTATGCCCCATTCAAATCGGAGCAACCCAATCGGGCTGAACCAGCGGAAGCCGAAGCCCACCGCGGTACGCAGCGCGTCAGAGTAGTCGTTCCGGTCGTCGGTGAACATGTCCAGCGCGAGCGTGTAAGGCTGTCCCTCTCCGAACGCGTTGCCCGCGTCGGCGAAGAAGACGCCCTTGAGGTTGATCGCGGTGAAGATCGGGAACTCGATCTCCGCCGTGAGCAAGAGCTGCTTGTCGCCGCCGAGGCGGAAGTCGCTGCTGATCGTGCCGGGGTCCGAGCTGTCACGCGCGACGGTGCGCGCGGGGCCGAGGCTGAACCTCTGGAACCCGCGGATCGTCTGCGGTCCGCCGACGAGGTAGCGCTCCTGGAGCGGGATCGGCTTGCTCGGGTCGATGTTGGAGACGTAGCCGAGTTGTCCGTTGAGGCGGAGCACGAACTGCCAGACCGGCAGCGGGAAGTACCAGCGGCTCTCGACGTCGTACTTGACGAACTCGGCCTGCGAGCCCGTGAGGACGTCGTCGGCGACCTCGACGCGCGCCGAGTGGAACTGCCCGTTGGTCGGGAAGAACGGGTTGTCGCGCGAGTCGTAGAACATCGAGAGCGAGAGGCTCGAGGTCAGGCCGCCGCGGAACAGGCTGCCGACCTGGCGCTGGTCTCGCGCGTTCGAGCCGCCGGGCGTGATCTCGACGTTCTCGAGCTTGTAGGTCGCCGAGATCGAGAGGTCTTGCGCGCCCTTGAACTGCTCGAGCAGCGGGTAACCCAGCGTGACGTTGCCGCCTCGAGAGGTCTGCTGGAAGTCCTGGTACAGGAAGTCGAAGTTGTACGCCGAGGCGGTGAAGCGCAGCGGCGTGTCCATGAAGTAGGGCTCGCTGAAGCGCAGGTTGAACAGCGTACGCAGGCCCGACCACTGGAACTGGAACGAGAGCACCTGGCCTCGGCCCAGGAGGTTGTTCTGCGAGATCTGGAGGTTCGCCAGGATGTTCTCGGCGCTCGAGAAGCCGAGCCCCGCCTGGAACGTGCCCGTGGGCTGCTCGACGACCTTGACCGTCGCGTTGATGATGTCGTCGCGCTCACCACGCTGCGTGGTGATCTCGACGGTCTCGAAGAAGCCGAGGCGCTGGACGCGCTGGCGAGACAGCCCGAGTTGCGTGTTCGAGTAGAGGTTGCCCTCCTCGATCACCAGCTCGCGTCGGATCACCTTGTCGCGTGTCTTGGTGTTTCCCACGACCTCGATGCGCCCGAAGTAGACCTTGGACCCCTTCTGGATGTCGTAGGTCACGTGGACGACCTTCTCGGCCGGGTCGACCCGGGTCAGCGGGTTGATGTTGGCGTAGGCGTAGCCCGCGTTCTGGTAGAAGTTGCGCAGCTTCTCGATGTCCTGCCGGAGCGCGCCGTAGCTGAACCACGAGCCGCTCTCGAGGCCGACCATCCCATTCAGGCGCTCCTTGTCGGTGATGAAGTCACCCTGGACGTCGACGTCGCCGACCTTGAAGCGGGGGCCCTCTTCGATCTTGACGGTGATGTAGAGGTAGCGCTTGTCGCGGGACAGCCGGATCGTGGGCAGGCCGACCTGCACCTGCACGTAGCCCTTGTCGTAGTAGTAGGCGGTGAGGCGCTGGAGGTCGGCCTCGAAGGCCTCCTCCTTGAAGTTGCCGAAGCTCGTGACGAACGAGAACCAGTCGCCCTCGCGCGTGGCCATGATCTGGGAGAGCTCGGCGTCGTCGATCGCGGAGTTCCCGAGGAACGTGATCTTCTTGACCTGGACCTTGGCGAACTCACGGATCTTGAAGACGACGTCGGCCTGATCGGGTGTAGTCGGGTTGGGCTTCACGTCGAAGTCGACCTCGGCGAGGTAGAACCCCTTCTCGAGGTAGAGCTCGCGGATCTTGGCCGCGTTCGCCTTGACCTTGCCCACGTCCAGGATCGCGAACGCCTTGAGGTCCACGACCTCCTCGATGTCCTCGAGAGAGAGCTCGGTGTTGCCGACGTAGGTGATGGTCGCGATGGAGGGCTTCTCCACGACGATCACGGTCAGGACGAGCTTGCTCGGATCTCTTGGGCTCGGGCTCGCGTCGACCTTGATGTCTTCGAAGTAGCCGAGGCGCCAGACCCGCTTGATGTCCTGGGTCAGGGTCTCCGCGCGCAGCGTGGTGCCCGGCTTCGTGCGCATCTGGCCCACGATCGACTCGGGCTCGACGCGTCGGTTCCCCTTGACCAGGATCGTCTCGATCTCTGCGCCTTCCTGAGCGGTGGCCTCCGACGCCGCGGCGCTCACCCACGCCCCCGCCACGAGCGCGGGGCCCCAGGCCACCGCCGCCACGAGCAACGCGCCGATCCAGCGCGTGAGCAGCGCGCGCGCTGTCTCTTATACACATCTGACGCTGCCGACGATCTACTCTGTGTAGAT
>CAJXPN010000576.1 GCA_913058025.1 uncultured Myxococcales bacterium
ACGAGATTTCTGCCTGTCTCGTGGGCTCGGAGATGTGTATAAGAGACAGCTCCCCGCCCATCTCGAACGCTCCCCAAACCGCCCGCGCCAGGCTCACCGCCCCCGCCCGAACGCGCCAGAGCGCGGCGCCGCCCAGACAAAGCGACGCGAGGTGAAACAATCCTCGACCTGCCCGGGTTGAAGCATGCTCAGACCAACTTAGTGTAGGAAGCACACCATGAGTGAACCGATCTATTTCTACGGCGCGAACAACGCGTTCGGAGAGTTCTCGAACTTCTCCAGGCACGGCATCGAACTGGGCGGGAAGTGGTGGCCGACGACGGAGCACTACTTCCAGGCCAAGAAGTTCGAGGGGACCGAGCACGAGGACGAGATCAGGAGGGCGAACAGCCCAGGGCTCTCGGCGCGGATGGGTCGCTCGAGGAAGAGGCCGCTTCGCAAGGACTGGGAGTCGGTCAAGGAGCGCGTGATGTACGAGGCGTTGGAGGCGAAGTTCACGCAGCACGAGGAGCTGCGGGCCCTGCTGCTGGGGACCGAGGACGCGTACCTGGTGGAGCACACGAACAAGGACCGTTACTGGGGAGACGGCGGCGACGGGTCGGGCAAGAACAGGCTCGGGCACCTGCTGATGAGGCTGAGGTCTGCGCTGCAGGAGCAAGGAGAGTAAAAAAGACGAGAAAAGTTAGAACTTTTTCCCCCAGCCGGGGTCCTTACATACGAGCACACCGTAAAGGATGGACCAGAGGACGCGCGTGCGCGTCCCGAATGTATCAGGAGCCTGGATATGAAACGCATCGCGCTCGCCGCACTCTTCGCCCTCTCGACCACCACGATCGCGATGCCCGCGGCGTACGCGTGCGGTCATGACATGGCGGTCGACGAGGCGGTCCTCGACTGGGGCAACTCCGTGGCCACGGCTGAGGAGAACCTCAACGAGGGGAGCTACGCCGAGGCGATCCGAGAGGCGGTCGCCGCGGAGCCGACGCTGGGCAGGCGCTCGATGAAGTGGGCGAAGTCGGAGGACGCCGAGGTCCAGCGCGGAGCGCTGGTCGTGGCGGCCGCGACGGTTCGTCTGGAAGGCAAGGTCTACCTGAGCAAGACGGCGAAGACGACGCGCTCGAAGTCGGTGGCGCGTAAGAACCTGGCGTGGGCGCGCAAGACGCTGGCGAAGCTGCACAAGCAGGACGAGGACAGCGTAGAGATCGAGGCGTACTACGCCGAGTCGCTGGCGACGAGCTCGAGCGCCAAGGATCGAGCCAAGGGCAAGGCGCACCTGGAGAAGCTGGCGAAGGCGGACCTGCTCACGAGCGGGAACGCGTGGTCGGCGCTGGCGAAGCTGCACAAGGAGGCGGGCGCGGTGGCCGAGTCGGACGCGGCGGTCTCGCGCTGCATGGCGATGTCGGGCGACGACGCGGAGCTCTGCGGCCAGCCGGCCGAGCGCGCGGCGCTGACGAACTGAGTCCCGCGCCGAGACGAAATCGAGGTCGCCCGAGAGGGCGGCACATGGCGTGAGCCACGCCCGCGACAGTGGGCGTGGCTCCGCGCGCTCTGGGAGGTGTGGGATGAGGCTGGTGAGGTGGGCGTGCGTGGCGCTCGTGGTGCTGAGCGGTTGCGAGAAGAAGCCAGGCGCGGCCGGTCCCGGCGCTGACGCTGGCGGCGCGCAGGCGCAGGCGCTCTCGCTCTCGCCGCTCGAGGAGACGAGCGCGGGTGAGGCCGAGGCTGCGCTGGTGGCTGCGGGCGCGCAGGCGATGGAGAAGTTCGAGTGCAACCGCTGCCACGACGGCGCGGGGCTGGAGGCGGCGCCCGTGGACCAGCACTGCGTGCACTGCCACCAGGAGATCGAGGCGGGGACCTACGACGCGAAGCCGGAGCTCTTGGAGAAGTGGCGCGCGCAGATCGTGCACCTGAAGAACGTGCCGACGCTGGAGGCGACGGACGCGCGCTTCAAGAGGTCGTGGATCGAGGGGTTCCTGCGTGAGCCCCACGACGTGAGGCCGGGGATCGGGGCGATGATGCCGCGACTGCAGATGAGCGAGGAAGAGGCTGGGGCGATCGCGGCGCTGCTGGTGCCTGGCGAGTGGGGTGACGGCGAGGTGACGGGCGGGGACGCCGAGCGCGGCGCGCACGTCATGGGCCAGATGGGGTGTGGGACATGCCACGGGTACGGCGCGGAGCGGATCCCGGAGTCGCCGGTGCCGGTGGCGCTGGCGGAGGGGGAGCTGGAGCGGGGCAAGGCGCTGGCGCCGGACCTGAGGCACACGCGCGCGAGGTTCAGGCCGAGGGCGCTGGTGCGTTGGCTCGAGGACCCGAAGGCGGTCAAGCCGGACACTGCGATGCCGGGGATCAAGCTCACGGAGCAGCAGGCGCGGGACGTGTCGGCGTACCTCCTGGAGAAGGATCTGGGGCCTGCGCCGGTCTACGCGGTCCCCGACAGGCTCCCGGTGTTGGAGCGTCGCGTGCGGTACTCCGAGGTCGAGGAGAAGGTCTTCAAGAAGGTGTGCTGGCACTGCCACCAGGAGCCGGCGCTGGTGGGCGGAGACGGAGGCCCCGGGAACACGGGCGGCTTCGGCTTCGCGGGGCGAGGTCTGTCGTTGTCGAGCTACGTGGCCGTGAACAGCGGCATGAGGGACGCCGAGGGCGCGCGGATGAGCGTGTTCAAGAAGAGGGAGGACGGCACGCCCCACATCGTGGCGGCGATGCACGCGAGGTGGTCGGAGGTCGCGGGCAGGCCGATCGAGGGGGTGCGCGGGATGCCGCTGGGGCTGCCGCCGATGACGCTCGAGGAGATCCAGCTCGTGGAGACGTGGGTGTCACAGGGCAGGCCACGGTGACGTGGGTGCTGGTGTGAGCGCGTGGGCATGGGGTAGCGTCAGCGGAGTCGAAGATCCATGCGAGGACGCGGAGGAGCGGTGAGGCGAGCGGTGTACGGCGTGGCGTGTGTGACGCTGTGTGGTTGTCAGACGACGGCGGGGGTGGAACGCGAGGAGCTCTGGCCCGAACGCGACGGCGCAGCGCTGAGCGGGTTCGTGTGGGTGCCGTTCGACGCGCCCATGTCGCGCACACCAGAGGGTCTGAGTGGTGAGGGTGAGGACGTGGGGGTGCTCGACCCGTGGTCGAGCGAGCCGCAGCCGCTGAGGGCGCAGCCGATGGAGGTGCTCGAGGACCTGGGCGCCGTGGTCAAGCTGAGGTCGCTGAGGACGGACGAGGTGGCGGCACACTGCCCCGCGGCGCGCCGGTCGCGAGACTGGGAGGCCGTCGAGTTGCACGTGTACGTGCGCCGGGAGGACCTGCTCGGTGCGCTCAAGAATCGCGTCGCCCATCGCTTCGACGATGGTACTGGCTGGTCGGCGGTGGCGGGCACGCCGGTCGGGCGCTCGCCGACTGGCGAGGTGACGATCGCGGAGGGCCGCCTGAGGTTGCAGGTGAAGGTGAAGCGCGCCGACGTGGCGTGGAGCTACCCCGAGGCGAGGTTGCTGACGCCGGAGAAGGGGAACCGGAGCTACGAGGGGCCGTCGGCGTTGGTGCTGGACGGCCGCGTGGCGTTCAAGGCGGCCGAGCTCGACCCGAAGATGAAGGTGGTGCGCAAGGGCAGCGGGAGCACGTTGGCGCGGGTGCTCAACGTGATGAGCGATGCGCGCGCGGAGAAGCTGATCGAGCTGTCGGGGGAGTGCGTGGGGCTGACGGTGAGCACGCCCAAGGGGTACGTGTGGACGAAGGCGTCGATGAGCGAGCCGAAGCGAGAGGTGAGCAAGCTGCCGGTGGCGGGGAAGCGCTCGTCACGGCAGAACCCGCGCGTGGTGCGCGACCTGGGCTTGATGTCGGGGATGAGGTTGACGTGGAGGTCCGGGGAGGAGGCGGGGAGGCTCAGGAGGGCGGCGGCGGTGCAAGACCACGAGCTCACGCGCGAGGGGAGTCGATGGTGCTTCGAGTTGTCGGTGTTCGAGGAGGACGTGTGCGTGGATCCATCCGAGCTGCCCTGACGGCGGCGTGTCTGGTGTGGGGGTGTGGGTCTGGCGAGGCGCAGCGGCCGGAGGAGGCGCGTGAGCTCACGCGCGGTACGTCGGCGATGTATGCGACGCAGGAGGACATGCCACGGGGGGCGCTCGGGAGGTACGGGTCGAGGGCGATGAGGCTGTTCGAGCTGTCTCTTATACACATCTGACGCTGCCGACGATCTACTCTGTGTAGAT
>CAJXPN010000577.1 GCA_913058025.1 uncultured Myxococcales bacterium
ACGAGATTTCTGCCTGTCTCGTGGGCTCGGAGATGTGTATAAGAGACAGGGAACACGCGACGCAGCGAGGGCACCAGCGACAGACGCACCGCCCCGTCCATCGTCAGGTCCACGAACCCGTCGTTGGGTGAGTACGACCCCTCGAGCGTGACGAACTGCTCCCCCGAGCCCACGCTGAAGTGCTCGACGGTCACGAGCTGGCGCATCTCTCCGTCCCGCTCCTCGCTCACGAAGCCCACGCTGATCGGCAACGCGTTGCTCAGCCCCAGCTCCCTCGGCCCGACCTCCAATTTCGGGAGCTTCGCGATCACAGAGTAGCCTGGCCTGTCGCGGCTCAGGAACACCTCGATCGTCCCCGTGAGCACCAGCCGCTCCAACGCACCCAGCGCGCTCAGCCCAGGCGCGAGCTCGCCGATCTCCACGCCCCGGCCCAGGTCGATCACGTCCACGGAGTCCAGGCCGACGCGCGCGTAGATCGGCGCGCCCTCGTCCAGCGGCACCTCGGCCTCGAGCTTGAGCCAGGGCAGCGACGCCGACGACTCTCGGCCCTTGGACACCGGCGGCATGAACGCGCCCGACATGTACACCGTCTGCTCGATGATCGGCTCCTCTTCAGGCTGCTCGTAGCGCTCCTCGAGCGTGTCCACGACCAACACGAAGTCACCCAGCGAGACGCCCGACGCCCCCACGTTCTCCAACGTCACGTGCCCGCTCACCTCGGGGCGCTCGAGCGTCCCGCCGACCTTCATCGACACGTCCCCGCTCGCGCGCACGTCCAGCCCGAGCTCCTTCACGCTCGCGAACTCACCCAGCTCGAGGCCCTTCCCGTCGAAGTCACCACTCAACGCACCGTCGGCGCCCACGCTCCCACGCCCTGCCAGCACCCCCGCCTCGCCCATGTCCAGGAGCAGCGTGTCCAGGCGCCCACCGTCCTCGGGCAACTCGACGTCGAGCCTCGAGCACTCGCCGCGCGCTCCCTTCGCCCTCCAACCACCTTCGAACACCGCGCGACGGGCGCGCTCGCCGTAGGCGAGCAGTCCGCTCGCCTCCACGCTCGCACACACCACCGGCTTCGACAGCGTCCCGGCAAGATCGAACTTCGCCCGCGTCAGCTTCCCCCTCAGGCCCATCGACTTCGGCAACATCGGCGTGATCGCGCCCAGGTCGAACCCGTCCGCGTCCACCTCCAGGCTCGCCGGGATACGCCCTCGCACCCGGTAACGCGGCAGGCTCTCCTCTGCCGGGTCCGAGCGCCACACGTACAACGCGTCGAGCCACCCTCGCACCTGCGCCACGCTCTTGCCCGTGCGCGCCCTCACGTCGTCGAGCCACAGCCGCCCGCCTCGAACCCGGGCCGTCATCGCCAGCTCGTCCAGCGGCACGTCCGCGCCGTCGACCCTCATGTCGAGCGCCTCCATGCGCAAGTCGATCTCGGGGTGTATCAGCGGCCCCCACATCTCCACGTCCACGCGCGCGGGCCCCGACGCCGCAACCACCCCGGCGTAGAACTCCGCGTACGGCGCGAGGTCCGCGATCCGGCCGCGCACCGTCGCGCCCACGCCCTTGCGCCACGGCACCCACTCGTACGAGCGGTAGTCGAGCGCGGAGTCCGTCGCCACGAACCTGTCCGGGCCGATCGCCAGCTCCGCCCGCGTCACACCCGCCAGGTCGCGCGTCACGAACCCGCTCGAGCCCGCGAGCACCTTCACCCGGTTCCCCGGGATGAGCTCCCTCGAGGTCCGCTCCAACACGAGGTCCTCGATCACCTCGACCGTCGCCCACGTCGCCGTGGCCTGCTCCCAGAACTGCTCGGGAACGAACGGGTCGGGCCTCGACGGCGGCACCTCCCCCAACATCGAGATCGCCCCCCTCGCCCTCCCCGCCAGCGACGGCATGTCCACGTTCATCTGCGCGAGCACCTCCGCCGGGTCGATCCCCTCGAACGAGCCCTGCATCCCGTACTGCTTCTCGAAGACGTGGAAGAACGCCCAGTCCAGATCGATCTCACCGCCCGCCAGGTACCCCGTCACGTCGTCCGCGTAGAACATCGCGCTGTCGACACCACCCACCACGTGCACGTCCTGGAACTGCATCCCGTACACGTCCAACACGCTCGCATCGATCTCGACCCCCGCCTCCACCACGTCCAGGTTGCCCTTTCCGCTGATCACGAAGTCCTCCATCTCGTAGTAGATGTAGTCCCCCACCCAGTACTCGATCAACGTGCTCCGGTAAGGCGCGGACACCCTCGCGCTCGCCTCGTACGTCATCCCCTCCTCTTCCGGGAACCCCATCGTGCCCGCCATCGAGAGCCTGTATCCCTCGACCGACGCGCCGAAGTCCTCCACGAGGAACCCCATGTTCGACCACCTCCACCCCTTCAGGTTCAGGTCCGTCGCCGTGAACTCCCAGTCCCCCTGATCCCCAGGATCGTAGCCGAACAGCTCCGCGTAGAACCGAAGGTCCATCCGCGGCACGATCAACTCCGGGACCAACATCTGCAGGTTCCCGTCCGCGATGTGCACCTCCCCGATCGGGATCTCCACGTGCGGCGCGTCCAGCTCGAAGATCCCCGGGTACACCATCGAGTACGTCGAGTCCTCGAACCGCAGCCCCAAAAGGTGGATGCCCATCCCGTCACCCTCCCCTTCGGGCACATCCTCGTCCGCCGGCTCGTACAACCCCAGCGCGTCGAGCAGGTTGATCTTCGAGCCCTCCTCGCCGCGCTCGAAGCTCAGATGCAGGTCCACGCCCGTGAGCACTCCGCGCTCGAGCTCGAGCGTCCCCCTCATCAACAACAACGGATCGATCTCGGCGTCCACGTGATCGATCGTGAACACGTGCGCTCCTCGGCGGTCACGCAGCCTCACGTCCCACGCCTTCACGCTGGACAGAGTCGGAGAGACCTCGAGATCCTCGATCCAACCCTCGCCCTTGATCACGCTCGGGAGCTGCGCGTTGAGCGCACGCGTCGCCCACGCCGAGTTTGCCGCCAAGTAGACGATGACGTACAACGTGACGAGCAACATCGCGGGCGCCAGAAAGATCATGGGGATCTTGACGTGGCTGCGCCACACCCGCACCTGGATGTCTTCGAGCACCGCGCGCATGGTCCCTCGCGCACTCAGCTTTCTATTCGCCCACGAGGCGACCCCCCGCAAGCGCGACGACCCTACCACAACGTTTGGTCGCCGCACGCAGCCCTTCTTCTTGCGCGCGCTCCTCTCCGCGCCGCTCGCCCTCTCCGCTTGCGGAGACTGCGGCGAGGCGTCCACGTTCAACTTCACGCAAGACCAGCGCGGCGAGGGAAACGTCACCCTCGAGACGCTCTCCACGCTGCTCTACATCGAGCCCGCGCTCGTCACGAGCAACTCGCAGCGCGATCGCGTCGCCTCCGCTCGCCTCCACGCCTCCGTCGCCGACATGCTCCTCATCACCGGCGACGACGCGAACGGCAACCTCACCCTCACGCTCGAGAACGTCCACCCCGAGGCCGTCCCCATCCTCCGGTCGGCCCGCGAAGGCGCCTTCTCTCAAGCGCTGGGCGTCGACGCCTGCCCCAACAACGTCACCGACCTCACGCTCCCTGGCTGCGACTCCGAGGGCGCGGGCTCATGCGCTGCCTTCACGTGGTCACGCCGCGCCACCACGCCCACCACGCTCACCCTCGACCTCGCGCTCTCACCCTGCCGCGAGCTCGCCATCGCCATCACGCCGCCGCCGAGCACCGCCCAGGACGACGTCCGCTTCGTCGTCATGGGCTCGGCGCCGAGCACGCAACGCCTCATCACCGTCGCGCGCGCCGAGATCGCAAACGGCTCCGACCTCGACTTCTTCGTCCTCCTCGGCGACCAGCTCGCCACCCCCACCGGCAACGCCCTCATCGCCCTCTACGAGACCGCGCGCGACATCGGCACGCCCGTCATCGCGCTCGTGGGCGACGAGGAGCTCGGCGCCGACGACGGCGAGCTCTTCGAGCTCACCTTCGGCGCCTTCCAGTTCCGCTGGACCTTCAAGCAGATCCAGTTCGTCAACATCTACTCCGCGCGCGGCACCCTCGGCGTCCGCGGCCTGACCACCGTCGAGGCGTTCCTCGAGAGCATGGCCCGCGAGGACGCCATCGCACGCTCCCTCGACTGTCTCTTATACACATCTCCGAGCCCACGAGACAGGCAGAAATATCGTATGC
>CAJXPN010000578.1 GCA_913058025.1 uncultured Myxococcales bacterium
GATCTACACAGAGTAGATCGTCGGCAGCGTCAGATGTGTATAAGAGACAGCTCGGAGACCGACCGCGCCGCCAGGCTCGAGCTCGAGGTCGAGGCCCGCGAGCGCGAGCGCGAGCGCGTCGCCGAGCTCGAGCGCTTCGAGCGCGACCTCGACCCCCTCGCCGACCGCCGCGTGCGCGGGCGCCTCGTCCTCACCTGCGTCGCCTTGCTCGTGTGCACCAACGTCACCTACGTGGTCCTCAACGCCACCGGCGTGCTCCCCCTGAGCATCCACGTCAGCGTCCTCTACAAGTTCATCGACACGATGATCATCCAGGCCATCATCACCCGGATGCTCTTCCACGGCCGCATCAACAAGGTCAGCAGACAGTCCCTCCACATGTTCAGCCTGGCGGTCTGGAGCGTGATGCTGCTGCGCGCCGTCTCCGTGACCATCGGCCTCTCGCTCGCCCAGTCCGGCGTGATCGAGACGACCGTGTATTCGGTCGGGGTCGCCGCCGCGAGCATCCTGCTCGACCGCCGGCTGGTCTTCATATGGCCGTTCGCCTTCGCCGCCGCCATCATCAGCTACTTCACCACCGGCTTCGGCGTCGCGCTCCGCGCGACGGTCAACATCTCGATGTTGCTCCTGCTCGGGACGATATGGGCGATGAGCAGGCATGGCCGCGACGCCGAGGGCGCCGGTTCGGGCGACGACGCGCCCGAACCGTCCTGACGCCTCAGCGCCAGAGCAGCTCGTAGTCCATCGAGTGGCCGATGCGCTGCGAGAAGCGCCCGACCGACTTCGCCGCCATCATCTCGCTGACCGGCACCGGGATCCACGTCGCCAGCCAGCCCGGCACCGTGAGCTTCTCGTCGACGAGCTTACGGGGCCCGCTCGCCGGCTCGTAGTCCAGCTTCGTCTCGAGCTTCCCCGCGCGCTCCAACAGGTCGTACAGATCGCGGAACACGATGAACGCCGTGTCGTTGGCGTGCACCCTCCAGTTCGACACCGGCAGGAAGTCCACGAGGTGGATGAGCTGGTAGTTCAGCTGGATCCACATGTCCTCCACGCTCAGCGTCAGCGGCTCGTTGTCGATGACACGGTTGAGCCTGATCCCGTCGATCAGGTCGAGCCGGTGCAGGTTGCGCCGCAGCTCCTTCCTCAGCTCCAGCCCGTAGAGCAGCCGCAGCATCGACGGGAACGACTCCACGTGCGACCACTCGAACTCGTTCATCAGCGGCGAGAGCGTCGGCATCTTGCTCGCGGGCATCGCGAACGTGTTCGTCCCCGTCCCCAGGATCGAGTGGAGCAGGAGCACGAGCGGCGAGCGCTTCGGGTAGTGGAGCGTGCCGTACTCGTAGCAGAAGTAGAGGTGGTCGAGGAACGACCCGTCGGCGTGCTCGACGTCGAAGTCGCACTCCTCCTGGAGGAACCTCATGAGCAGCGGGTCCACGTCCGGCAGCTCGACCCGGGCGCTCGCTTCACCGTAATCGGAGTCGATTTGGCTGGCCGCCTTCGTGCTCCAGTGCGGCTCCTTGGCGATGCGCGACTGCATCACCACGCGCGGGAGCGTGCCCTCGAGCGTGTTGAAGATCGTGCGGTCCAGGTCGAAGTTCTCCAACGGCTCGACGCGCACCGAGCCGCTGTAATCGCGCGCCGCGGCGTGGGCGATGGCGGCCTTGCGCTGGACGGTGAGCTCGGGGACGACGGCGGCGTTCTGTGTCATGTCTGTCTGCTCCAGGTGGGTTGCCAGGGGGCGCTAAATCATTGATCTCGCGCGCGAGTCTAACCTTGGAGGCACCCGATGACAACAGGGTGCGCGCGTGTGGCGGAGCGCGCGGAGAGGGTTCGTCACGAACGCTCCAACGAAGAGCCCCGCTCAGGGTTCGCTGGAACCAGAGACCCCGGAAATGGCCGGCGCCTTCTGGATGAGCGCGTCGTCCTCGATCGCGGCGACCATGAACAGCGCGAAGTCGGTCCGGCGGGTCATGTTGTTCGCCAGGATCGGGTCCTGGACGTGCGAGCTCCACGCGGGGAGCCCCTGGCTCGGGCCCTCCTCGAGGTCCGAGCCGCGCACGACCGTCCAGCGGCGGTCGCTCGCGAAGATCCTGCGGCACGCCTCGACCTGGTCGTCCAGATCGACGTAGCGGAAGAGCCGGGCGAGCCAGCCCGCCACGGCGACGATCGCGAGGAACATCCGCGAGTACTCGTCCTCGCCGTCTCGGGTGATGTGCCACCCGCAGCTGAAGATCAGCCGGGCGTGCTCGGGCGCGTGGTCCATGACCGCCTGCGCCGTGCCCGAGGAGTAGTCCCGGACCCCGTAGGGCACGAGGACCGTGAGCACCGCGTCGCACCCGGCCACGGCCTCGGCGATGACGTCGGGGTCGTTCGTGGCGCCGGGGACGATCGTGATCCTGTCGGCGACCTCCGAGAGCTTGCCCACGCTGCTGGCGCGGCACACCCCCACGACCTCGTAGCCCCGCTCGAGCGCGTGCTCGATCATGTAGCGCCCGAGCTTCCCCGAGGCGCCCACGATGCACACCCTCTTCGTCTTCTCGCTCTTCGCGTCGTGACCCATTGCTCTTCCTTCAGGCTTGGCGCGGCGCCTCAAGTGGCCTCCGCTGTTCATGTCGTTCACTATGGGTGCACGTTTTCGTTCCAGGAAGGGTGGATGTCGTGCTCTGGTTGTGCGAATATGCACGGCATGGACTGGGATGACATGAAGTACGTGCTCGCGATCGAGCGGGCGAAGACGTTGAGCGCGGCCGGGGAGGCGCTCGGGGTGAGCCACACGACGGCGGGGCGCAGGCTGCGTGCTGTGGAGGAGTCGCTCGGCGTGCGGCTGTTCGACCGCACGCCGGGTGGGCTCGTGGTCACGGCCGCGGGCGCCGAGGTCGTCGAGGTCGCGCAGGAGACGGAGCGGAGCGTCCACGCGCTCGAGGGCCGCCTCCTGGGCCAGGACACGCGGCTCACTGGTGCGCTCCGCGTGACCACGATGGACGTCTTCTTCCTGCGCTACCACGAGGCGTTCACCTCGTTCACGCGGCGCTATCCCGACGTCGATCTGACCGTGACCTCGAGCAACGAGGAGGCCTCGCTCACGCGCCGCGAGGCCGACGTCGCGCTGCGCATGACCGACGCGCCGCCCGAGTACCTCGTGGGGCGGCGCGTCGGGCGCGTCCAGTTCGCTCTCTACGGCCAGGCCGAGCTCGTCGCGCGCTGCGGCGGCCCCGACGCGCCCTGGAACGCCTTCCCCTGGATCTCCTGGGATGAGCGAATGAACCTGCGCTTCCTCGACGACTACATCGAGGCACGCGCCCCCGGCTTCGAGGTCGTCCTGCGCGTCGACTTCGACTCCTCGCTCCTCCACGAGGCGATCGCGCGCGGCGTCGGCGTCCACTTCCTCTCGTGCGTCGTGGGCGACGCCGACCCGAGGCTCACGCGCATCGGTGAGCCCATCGACGAGTTCAACCGCGATCTCTGGCTCCTGACCATGCCCGACCTGCGCGCGAACTCGCGCGTGCGCGCCTTCATGGACCACATGGCCGCGGCGATCACGGCGGACCCGTAGCGCGCGCCTTCGCATCTTGACCCAGGCCTGTGCGTGGGCACCTTCCTCGCGCCCGCCGTGGGCCGATGTGAAGCCGTGTGTAGGGGGTCGAGTTGTTGTCTTTGAAGCTTAATATGTTGTTCCTCCTCGTCACGACCATCGCCCTCGCGCTCACCCCAGGGTGCGCCGAGGCGGAGGGTGAGGAGTCCAAGAAGTCCGCGCGCGCCTCGCGCCCGGCGAAGGTGCGCGTCGCGTTGGCCAGGGGCGGCGAGCTCATGATCGCGCAGACCTACCTCGCCGAGGTCGAGCCCCGGCTCGAGGCGACGCTCTCGAGCGGCGCCTCCGGTGAGGTGCTCTCGGTCGAGGTCCGCGAGGGGGAGCGCGTCGAGCGCGGCCAGACCCTGCTGACGGTGGACACGGCGCTGGTGCGCGCGGAGCTCTCTCAGGCCGAGGCCGCCAGAGCTCAGCTCGTCGAGCAACGCGCCCAGGCGTTGCGTGAGGCCGAGCGCGTCGAGCGCCTCGGCGCCGACGTCACGCCTCAGATCGACGCCGAGCGCGAGCGGTCCCGGGCGCGCGCGCTCGACGCCTCCATCGCCAGCCAGGACGCCGCGATCCGGCGCGCCCGCACCCAGCGCGGGCGCC
>CAJXPN010000579.1 GCA_913058025.1 uncultured Myxococcales bacterium
CCAGGGAGCGGTGCGGGGGGCTGCGCCCGCGCCGAGGTCGGCGCGAGCGCGAGCGCGAGCAGCAGGATGGAGTGTCGGCGCATGGGAGCCCCCCGGCGAGTTCAGGTCAGGAGTTGCTCTGGATGAGCTGCTTCTCGAGGAGCGTCGAGGCGATGTCGAGGACGTCTCGCTCGGTGACCATGCCGACGAGCTTGCCGTCGTCGACGACGGGGAGGCATGAGAGGCGCGAGGCGCGCATCTTGCGGATGGCGTCGAGGGTGAGCGTGGAGGATTCGATGGAGGGGACGTCGCGGAGCATGACCTCGCTGACGAGGATGGAGAGGTCGGGGTCGTCACCGGGCTCGGCCATGATCTTGAGGAGCATGTCGTGGGTGACGAGGCCGACGAGGTTGTGGACGTCGTCCTCGACGGGGATCCAGTGGATGTTGTGCCAGGCCATCATGGAGGCGGCGAGCTCGATGGGCTCGTCCTCGGTGACGGTGAAGAGGTCGCGCGACATGTACTGGCGGACGCGCAGGTGGTTGTCCTTCCAGGAGGCGGCCTCGGCGCCCTCGGCCAGGTCCCACTCGTGGACGGGCTTGTGGGTCTGCTGGCGCTTGATGGTGGCGGCGGTGAGCGCGGAGTAGACCTCTGCGTCGGCGACGCCGTTCTTCTTGAGGCGGCTCAGAGAGCGGAGCAGCCAGTTCGAGCCGGTCTGTCGGGAGGAGACGCGCTGGTGGATGACGTCGAGGTAGGTCTCGACGTCGTCGGAGTCGATGCCGTGGTCGATGAGGCCGCGGCGCGCGAGCGGGACGAGGACGTCGATGATGAGCTCGTGTGCGGTGTAGGTCTTGCCGTCGAGCCAGGTCAGCGGGGCCTCGAGGCCGCCGCGCGCGGCGGCGAAGAAGTTACCGCGGGCGTCGTCGAAGTCGATGTGCTCGGTGACGTCGCCGACCTCGTCGAGGACGCCGGCCATGAGGCCGAACCAGAAGGCGGCGTTGGCCATCTCGTCGCGCGGCGTGGGGCCGGACGGGAGGACGCGGTTCTCGATGCGCAGGTGCGGGCGGCCCTCGGAGATGCCGTAGCAGGGTCGGTTCCAGCGGTAGACTGTGGAGTTGTGCAGGCGGAGCGCGGCGAGGCCGGGGATGTCGCCGCGGTCGAGCTGGGCGAGGGGGTCCTCGTCGAGCTCGGCGGCGAAGAGCACGCGGAAGCGGGCGATGTCCTCGCGGAAGATGTCGAGGACGGAGTCGCGGACCCAGCCCGAGCCGTAAGAGACGCGCGGGGTGAACTCGCGCATGTGGTGGTTGGACTTGCGGGTGTCGACGGACTGCTGGAACAGCGCGATCCGGGTCTCGTGCCACAGGCGCTTGCCGAAGAGCAGGGGCGAGTTGGTGGCGGCGGCGAGGACGGGCGCACAGACGACCTGGGCGACGTTGTAGAAGCGAGGGAACTCGTCGGGGCCGACCTGGAAGTGCACCTGGAAGGAGGTGTTGGCGGACTCGAGCATGACATCCTGGTGCCTGAGGATGACCTCGTCGGCGCCCTTGATGTTGATCTCGTAGTCGTCGCCGCGCAGGGCGCCCAGGGTGTCGTTGAGCAGGCGGTAGCGGGGGTTTGGAGTCTGGTTGTGGAGGCCCAGGTCGGACTTGTCGATGGTGGGGAGGATCCCGGTGAGGATGGTCTCGGTGCCGCACGCGCGGGCGGCGGCGGCGGCCTGGTCGACGAGCTTGATGAGCTGGGTCTCCATGTCGCTCAGGCACTTCCCGCCGAAGACGGCCGGGTCGACGCTGCACTCGAGGTTGTAGAGGCCGAGCTCGTGCTCGAAGAGCGGGTCGTCGAGCTGGGCGAGGACCTCTGTGGCCATCGGCGCGGCGCGGTACGCGGAGTCGACCAGGAAGAACTCCTGCTCGGCGCCGATGCGGCGGATGCCGCGCTCGATCATGTCCTCTTCGAGCATCCGCTCGAGGGCGCGGACGTCACGAAGCAGGCGCTTCATGAACGACTGCCTGGCTTTGTCACCTCGATCCCCGCGATTCACCGCAACACCCATCGTTTCGCCTGTCATTCAAAGGTGCGACGAGGATGACGCATCGCGTCATCCTCGCGTGGCTCGAGAGCGTGTCGTTTCGAGAGACGGCCCTCCTTCGAAGGAGGACCTCATCGGCAGCGAACGCGTCTTGAGCCTGTGTATGTGTCGGGTCGACTATAAAGCAGGCAGATCACGTTGACTAGCGGCCGGGCGCACCATCGGACAACGGCTTCGAGGGCGGGGTCTCGCGCAGGAGCTTCAGGAGGTCGGCGGCCATACGTGTCTCGAGCCGTACGCGAAGACGGTCGGCGGTCTCCGGGCACGGGCGGGAGGTGATCGAGGTGAAGACGACGCAGGAGGCGACGAAGGCGCCGACGTCGTTGAGGTGGTTGCCGTCGCCGCCGGTCACGGGCAGCCGGAGCTCCTGGCGCACGCGCGCGAAGGCCCCGCCGACGGGGGCGCCTTCGAGGCCCGGGTGTGCCGTCATGCCATCCTCATAGGTCTTCATGACGAGGGCATTCATGCGCTCGGTCCCGCCGGGGCGGCGGCCGAACGCGCCGCCTTGCTCGCCCCACGCCCAGGTCTGGTAGAGGACGACGCGCCGGGCGTGTGGCTCGAACGCGCGGACCGAGGCGTCGAGTTCGGCGGCGAAGACCTCGGGGTCGAGGACCGCGTGTGAGCGGTTCTGGAGGATGATGACGTCCCACTCCCTCGAGCCTGCGATGGCGCGGGCGCGAGAGCCGGGCGCGACGTGGTGTGAGAGCGTGACGCCGGGGTCGGCCGCCATGTCCACGAACATGGGCGCGGCGCCCGGGTCTGCTGCGGCGAGCCGCTCGACGATGAAGGGGATGTCGTAGTGGTAGGTGTGGCTGTTGCCCACGAAGAGCACGGAGAGCCCGCCAGGGACGGGCTCGTCCAGGAGCCTCACCTCGTCCATGCGCAGCCGCTCGAAGCCGCCATAATCATCGAAGACGAGGGCGCCAGCGAGCGCCACCGCGGCGAAGGCGATGAGGGTGCGCGTGACGATGGTGCCGACTGACGACGCGTCCGTGTTCAACGCCCCTCTCCTGGCTCCGAGTCGAAGATCCGGAGGAGCTCGGGGTCGGTCTCGACGACCTCGGCCTCGGAGGCTGCGGAGTTCTTGCCGTGCCCGGAGAGCGTGGAGTGGACCTCGTGGCTCTGCTGCATGGCGGCGATCTCGGCCTCGTGGAGGGTGGCGAGGAGGACCTCGGAGCCGGCGTCCATCTCGATGAGCTGGGCGAGCGTGGAGAAGGCGTTGACGCAGCGGATCCAGGCGAGCCGGGCGCGGCGGATGGTGGCGGCGTCGCCGCCGCCGCGGTCGGCGAGGGCGATGCGCTTGGCCCAGACGCCGCGCATGTCGCGCGTGACGCGGATCCAGGCGAGGGCGGCGTCGAGGAGGGTGCCCTCGCCGAGCGGCACCGTGGACAGGGGCACACACACGGGGCCGTCGAGCACGCGCGCGGCGCGCTCGGCGCGCGCGAGCTCCTCGAGGATCGAGGGCGCCTCGACGTCGAGGCCCTCGGGGAAGAGCGCGTCGCGGGCGCGGATCAGCGCGACGGCGAGCGACTCGTCGTCGGAGACCGTGGAGCAGGCGGAGATCGCGTGGAAGGTGGCGCGCGCGAGCGCGTCATGGCGCGCGTCGAGCGCGGTCAGGCGCGCGGTGAGCGTGGCGTAGGCGATGCGCTCGCCGTCGCCCAGCAGGGCGCCCTCGAGGTCGTCGTGGACGCGCTGGAGGAGCGGCAAGAGGTTCGAGAGCGCGGGCTCGTGTCCGATGAGCATGCGCTGAGGTCCGGGCTCGAGCCAGGCCTGCGTGACGCCGAGCATCTGAGCCGAGGAGAGGTCTTTGGTGGCCATATGGAGCGCTCCATGGGTCGTTCGCGAAGGTTCAGTCTTGGGAGAGGGCGAGGTCGGGGTCGACGTGCGAGGCGCCGAAGGCCTCGAGGTGCTCGGGGAAGCTGGGGTAGCCGGAGAGGTTCGCGAAGGTGTTGAGCTGGCCGGGGGCGAGGGAGCCCTCGGTCACGGCGACGTGGCGGGTGTTGGAGGCGCTGGAGGCGCTGGAGTCGACGTCCCACTGGAGCGCGACGACGTGCCCGCCGCCGAGCCCCATGCAGGTGTGCATGCCCTCGTCGCGCGGGGCGTCGGGC
>CAJXPN010000580.1 GCA_913058025.1 uncultured Myxococcales bacterium
TCGTCGGCAGCGTCAGATGTGTATAAGAGACAGCCCTCCAGCCCGCCCTCCTCGTCCCCTTCGGCCTCTGGATCGGCTGGGCCATTCACACGCTCTGGCCCGGCCTCGGCGACATGCGCGTCCCCGTCTCCATCTACACCGGCGTCATCTGCGTCATGATGTGGCGCTCCGCCGCGCTCGCTGCTCAGCCAGAAACCTCCCTCTGGCGCTGGTTCGCGCTCGTCGGCGCCATCTTCTTCGCCTTCAGCGACACGCTCATCGCGCTCGACCGCTACCACGACCCCATCGCGGGCGCCCGCGTCCCCATCATCCTGACCTACTACGCCGCCCAGCTCTTCATCACGCTCAGCGTCGTCGAACCACGTCACCTCGACGACGAGCCCGCGGTCACTCCCTCCTGACCCGACGCCGCCAGCGTGACCTCGGCCACGACCTCACGCACCGTCGAGCCGACATCGAACCTCGACCGCGCCTCGGCGACCACCCCCGCCGCGTCCATCGCGCCCTGACTCCCCGACCACGTCGCCTGCTCCTGGGGCGCAGCCGCGCCCCAGCCGACCACGACACACCTCGTTCGGTACTGCGCGCACGTCCGGTGTAACCACGACGTCTTCACCCACGTCCCGTCCACGAGGTGCAACCTCGCGCCCGAACCGGACGTCTGCCCCAGCACCACGACCGCCCTGTGCGTGGGCTCCGCGATCGCTCGCACCAGGTCGCCTCGCGCGTCCTCTCCCATCAACGACGCGTACGCGCCGCCCTCCTTCGCGCGCTCGAACGCCTCCGCCATCTTCGCGCCGCCCTCCGCGTCCTCGGCGCCGTACATCTGCTTCACGCCCAGGTCCTCCGTCGGCGCCGTCCACAGCATCAACGTGCCCGCCTCGCGTTCGCTCAGCCTGAAGACGTCCGACGCGTCGAACGCGCGCAGGTCGACCTTCTCACCAGTCGGCGCACCCCCCGTCTGCTCCTCGAACGTCACCACCTGGTGCGCGCGCGAGTCGTCCTGGTGGGTCAACGTCTGGTGGATGACGATGCGCTGGCGCACCGTCATCGTGTCGCGCTTGCGGAACCGCTCGCGGGCCACCGGGCTCCCCGGCGACGCCGACGTCTCCCACGACATCTTCTGCGGAGCCGCCGCGCGACCGACCTGGCCCGAGTGCCTCGCGCCCATGCCCCGGCCGACCCTCGAGCCGCCGCCGAAGCCCAAACCGAACTTCGCCGGCGCCTCCGCCGGCGCCGCGCCCCACACCCACGTCCCCACCGCCAACGTCACCGCCCAACGCGCGGCCTTCCTGGATACATCACCCATCAATCCATCTCCTTCATGCGGCGCTGGAACTCGTCGTCTCGCCTCTTCTTGAGCGCGAAGAACCCGACCCCGCCCAACACCAGCCCCAGCGGCATCAACACGAGCAGCCAGAAGTGCCTCGACTCGGGCTCCTCTTCCTCCACCTCGTCGGGCACGGCCTCCGGCTCAGGCGGCGCCTCGGCCTTCAACAGCCTCCCGTATGCGTCCTCGTTCACCCGAAAGAACACGCGCCCGACCGGCTCGCCCCTCTCCACGTCCACCGCCGGGTAGATCCCGAACGTGAACGACGTCGTCGACCTGTGCGTCGACTCCTCGAGCACCATCACGTAGCCACGCGACATCAACGGCCTGGCCAGCATCCCGAGGACCTGCTCGTGGTTACGCGCCTCGGCGAGCGCCTGGGTGGCGACCCGAGCCCCGTCGATCGGCTCGTCGACCCACTCCTCTTCCCAACCCTCGTCGTCCTCGAGCTCGTCGAACGCCTCCGGCGACGGCAGGCACGGGTCCAGCGGCTCCTCCTCCCTCGACTCCACCTCCTCGAGGTCCACCCAGAGCAGGCTCACGCCGTTGTCGTCCGCCAGCTTCATCGCCGCCTGCTCGGCCTCCCCGTCCAGCGGCGCGAGCACCACCGCGAGCTGCGAGCTCCCGCCGTCGATCTGCGCAGACAGCTCCCCCAAATCCCCGTAGCTCGACGCCCCGGTGTCGCCGGCTCGACCCGGCGCCGCGAACCACTGGTGGCCAGCCTCTCGAAGGCGGCGCAGCGCCAGCGTCTTCATCTGACCGACCATCCCGGCGTCATCCGGGCGCACCCAGACGCCGTAGTACGAGCGCACGTACCAGAGGTCGTCATACGGCGCGCGCGCCGCGCCGCGCGGGTAGTTGTTCGGATCGACCACCCCCATCCCTCGCGCCGGATACACCGGCCAGTCCAGGCGCGTGGCCTCGGCCAGATACGTCGAGTCGAAGTACACCGTCGCGTCCTTACAGTACGCCCTGGCGACCGCGTCGAGCTGGTCGTGCGTCGCCGTGGCGGGGTCCTCGAGGACCGCCCACGCGAGCATCTCGCGCACGCTCACGCCTCCCGCCGTCGACACGACCTTCGACGTGAACGAGTGGCCCGGCGTCAGGAAGTTCGTGTGCATGTAGACCGCGCCGTCCTCGTACGTCACGTACACGCGCAGGTTGTTCAGGCTGCGCGTCTCGCCCATCAGGAAACGCTGCGCGCGCTGAACGCCCACGTCGAAGTCCGGCAGGATCGCGTCCCTGTACACGAACATCTCCTGCGCGCTCGCTTCACCCGAGGAGGCCAACGCCGCGCACAGCGCCACCCCTCCCAGAGCGGCCCTCCATTTCAGACGTCCCTTCACCACCACTCCTCGACAAATCTACGTTCCGGTGCCGCACACGTTCACCTACTCTGTTGATACCACGCGCCGACTTCGCGCGTCCAAGCGCCCCCTCACCGGGACACGATCAAGGGACACGATCATGAACGAATTCGGAGAGCTACGAAGCCTCCTCCAGAGCCCCTACTCACCCGCGCTGTGGGACGAGGTGTGCGCGTGGCTCGAGGTCCAGGACGCCACGCTCCTCGAGCGCGACCTCATCCCCTACGCGTCCTCGATCCTCTCGCGCTGGCCCCTGGACTCCAGGCCCATCCCCATGGCCTGGCACACCAGGCTGCTCGCCCACGGCGACCCTGGCCGCTTCCCCACCGACCACCCGGGCGCCGCAGGCCACTACATCCGCGCCGCCGGCTCGATCACCCTCAGCGGCCGCGGCACACAGGTCTCGCGCCCGAACGACCTGCGCCGCCTCGCACGCTCCCCCTTCGTCGGCGACATCGAGGGCCTCACCCTCGAGGACCTCACGCTCCTGCCCGAGGACGTCGACGCCCTGTGCGACGAGCCCTCGCTCGACGACCTCCGCGCCCTCACGTTCCGCCGCACGAGCCCCGACCCCAGGCGCCTCTCGGAGATCTTCTCCCGGCGCGTGTGGCGTTTGAGCCACCTCGCCTTCCGCGGCATACAGCCCTCACCCGACGTCTTCAGCATCCTCGCCGATCACCCCTCGAACGCCTCCCTGACACGCCTCGACCTCGGCCTCACGCTCCTCGACGACGACGCCATCCTCACGCTCGCGCGCTCCCTCCCTCCCAGCCTCGAGCACCTCGACCTCTCGTGCGTGCGCGCCTCTCGTGAGGCCTTGCTCGTACTCCTCGACGCCCTCTCGGAGCTCACGGAGCTGCGCCACCTCGACCTGTTCGGCGCCGACGTCTACCCCCGCGACCTCGACGCACTCGACGCGCGCGTCCACGTCCCCCGATCGATCCACCCCCAGGGCGTCACGCTGGTCACCTACGACCTCGGCCCGCGCTTCGGCGGCATGAAGGCCAGGACCTTCGAAAAGGCGGACGTCACCATAGGCCGCGGCCGCAACGACGACGTCTACATCCCCCACGGCGCCGTCACCCGTCAGCACGCGTTCGTTCAGCGCCAGGGCAACGTCCTCACGATGGTCGACGGACAGACCTCCAACGGCGTTCTCATCAACCGCGTCCGACTCGAGGGCTCGGTCGTGCTCACCCCCGAGGACACCGCCTACGTCGGCCCCGCGTACGTCAAGGTCGACATCGTCTCGGGCACGTTCTGAGCGCCGCGCCGCTCACTCCGAGCGGTACCCGCTGTCATGGCCGACGCCGACGCCGTGGCCGACCTGCTCGTCGGCGTCGAAGTCGAGCGAGACGCCCGACTCCGCGAGGCGACGGTCGAAGTCGTCCATCTCGATCTGGTCGCTCGCCGAGACGGGCCCCGCCTTGTAGAAGGCCGCGAAGATGTAGATC
>CAJXPN010000581.1 GCA_913058025.1 uncultured Myxococcales bacterium
TCGTCGGTCCCGTCGTCGGTCCCGTCGTCGGTCCCGTCGTCGGTCCCGTCGTCGGCCCCGGCGTCGTCGCCCGTGTCACCCTCGGCGGGGTCCGGGGTCGACGGCTCCTTGGGCTCGGACGAGCCCGTCTGGCTCTCCAGGAACTGGATCATCGCCTTGTACTGAACCTGCTTCTCGGACTCGGTCGTGAGCGCGAGCGCCTTGCGGTAGTACTTGATCGACTCGACGGGGTTGTTGAGCGAGGACTCGTAGAGCTTGGCGAGGCGCTCGTAGCTCGACAGGTGCTTCGCGTCGCACTGGGCGACGTAGTACTTGTACTTGCCGGCGGACTCCTCGTACTTGCTCGTGGCGAAGAGCGTGGCCGCGTAGCCGAGGTTGGCCACGCAGTGCTCCGGAGAGATCGACGTCGCCTCCGCAAAGAGCAGGTTCGCGCGCTCGTAATCGAGGTACTCGATGAGGATCGCGCCCAGGTTCAGGCGGCTCTCGAGGAACCCGACGTCCGCCTCGTTGGCCTTGCGGAAGGAGACGACCGCCGCGGGCGTGTTGTCCTCCTGCATGTAGACCAGGCCGAGGTGGTTGTAGAGGTCGGCCAACGGCTTTGCGGGCCCCGTTCGCTTCTTCTCCGTGGCCTGCTTCTCGTCGAGCGCGATCGCCTTCTGGAAGACGAACTTCGCCAACCTCAGGTTCTTCTCGCCCTTGTAGATCAGGCCCAGCGTGGTCAACGCGTCGATGTTCTTGTCGTCCTCGATGAGGATCTCGATGACCTGCTGCTTGGCCGTGTCGTAGTCCTCGGACTTGAGCGCGAGGATCGCCAGGTTGTTCTTGGCCGGCAGGTTCGTCGCGTCACGCGCGACGACCTCGGCGAAGAGCACCTTGGCCTTCTTCAGCTCGCCGGACTCGGCGTAGATGCGGCCCATGGCGACCTTGTACTCGGGCGCGCCCGCGTCGAGCTCACGGGCTCGCTCCAGGCTCACCTTCGCCTCGTCGATCTTGCCCTGGGACTCGTAGACCATCCCGAGCGCGTAGTGCGCCTCGGCGAACTCGGGGTTCGCCTCGATCGCGGCTTTGAGCTGCTTGGCGGCCGCGGCCCTGTCAGGCGACGGCTTGGCGAGCTCCTTCTCCGCGTTCTGGTACGCGGCCCAGCCCTCGGGCGAGAGCCCCAGGGACTCCGCCTCGACCTTGGCCTCGTCGACGGTGACCTTCTTCTCGGTCGTGTCCTTGTCGTCGACCTTGGGGGTCGTGTTGCAGGCGACCGAGGCCCCGAGAGAGAGCGCGAGCGCGAGGCACGCGACCTTGAGTTTGTTCGTCTTCATCGTCTTCACTCCTGTCCCTCGGCTGCCTTGGCGGCCTCAGCTGCCTTACGCGCGGCCTCCTCGGCCTCGCGACGCTTACGCTCCTCCTCCTCACGGATCCTGTCGGCCGAGGCCTTGCGATCCTTGAGGCGCTGCCTCACCGCGTCGGGCGCCACAGAAGACGGGCTCCGCGTGAAGCTGAGCTGGCTGTGCTCGACAGCCACGCCATCCTGCTCGGTGATCGGGTACGCGGCGGCCTCGAGCTTGCTGATCTCGGAGGCCGACTTCGCGCTCCACTCGTTGTACGCCTGGAGCTCCAACGCGAGCGTACGCGCCCGCTGGAAGGCGGTGAGCGCCTTCTCCTGGAGCGGGAACGCGTACTCGTCGATCTGGGCGCGGTAGGCGTCCTCCTGATCCGGCGTCAGCCCCTCGGGCATGGGCAGCTCGTAGAGCTCGTCGGAGAAGTCCTTGTACATCTGGCCGATGCGGTAGGCGCTCGCGGCGACGTAGTAGGGATCCTTCTGGTCGAGGATCTCGAAGTACATCTTCTCGGCGTCCTGCTCGAGCTGGCCCTTCTCGGTGAGGCGCTTGGTGAGCGTCTTGATCGGGAACTCGAGCTTGACCGCCACGAACTCGACGTAGATCCGCTCAGCCTGGCTGAACTTCGAGCGCGACGCGTAGTTACGCGCGGTGCGGTACTCGACGGTCTTCTGACCGGCCTCGTCGAGCGTCTCCTTGTACTTCAAGAAGGCCTTGTAGGACTTCGTGAAGGCCTCGTCGGAGAACTTCTCCCACTTCTTGCCCTTCACCTTGGTGTGGAGGTCACCGATCTCGGCGTGCGCCTGGATCGCCTCGTTGGGCTTGGTGTCCTTGCGCTTGAGGAACTCGGCGAAGCGCTTCATCGCCTTGCCCTGCTCCTTGCGGTCGATCTCGATGTAGGCGAGCTCGAGGCGGAGCTTGCGAGCGAGCTCGGCGTTCTCCTTGTCGTCGGTCTTGCCGTAGATGTCGATGAACGACTCGGAGACCTCGATCGACTTGTCGAACTTGCCCAGCTGTCGGTAGAGCACGCCGGCGTCGAAGACGGCCTCGTCCGAGTTCTCGTAGTCGCGGTAGTCCTTGGTGCCCAGGCGCTCCCAGTAGCTCGCGGCGCGCTCGAAGTCTGCGCGCACGTTGAACGTCTGACCCATGACGTAGAGGGCCTTGGGGGCCTCCTCGCTGCCGGGGTACTCCTTGACCACGCGCTCGAAGACCTCGATGGCCTTCTTGACCTGCTCGTCGCCGTTGTAGAGCGAGGCGGCGTTGAAGAGCGCGCCGGAGGCCTTCTCGTTCTTGGGGAACTCCTCGACGAGGCGAAGCAGCTGCTTGGCGCCGTCGTTGACGTTCCCGGCCTCCTGGAGTTCACGCGCCTGCTCGTTGATGGCGAACACGACGTTGCCCTGGAGCGCGTCCTTGGTGATGACCGCGTAGTTCTTGTTCTTCAGTAGCACGCGGGCCCACTTCTCCACCTCCGTCCAGTTCTTGAGGCGGTAGTTGCACTCGAGCAACGAGGCGCCCGCGAACGAGGCGTACTCGTGCTTGGGCGCGTTCGTGATGATGGACTCGTAGCGAGGGACGGCCTCGGCGAACCAGTCGTGGGACTTGTAGACCTCGGCGGCGACGTAATCGATCGTCGGGGTGACGTCGTCCTTGGGGTAGAGCGTGGCCCACTGGTCGGACGCGCGGACGAAGCCCTCCTCGAAGTCGAGCATCTTGTCGTCGCGTTCGACCGGCTGGTTGTTGGCGTCGCCCTCTCCCAGCTTGAGCTTCTCGTCGGTCTTGAACGTGCCCGTTCGCTCGGCCATCAGGACGAGGATCGACTCGGGGGAGTTCTTCTTGACGAGCTCGTTGTACGCCTGGACGACGCCGAAGGCGGCGTCCTTGACGAAGACGGCCGCGTCCTTCTCCTTCACGCCCTTGGGCAGGTTCTTGTTCTGATAGAGGTCGATGACCTTCTGGTAGTACTGCGCGGCGAGCTGGAGGTTCTCGTCGCCGTCGCCCTCGTTCTTGAGGCTGAGCAGGTAGATGTCGCCCAGGAAGAAGGTCATGTCGAACGAGTTCGCGTTGTTCGGGAACCGATCCACGAACTGCTTGTAGTACTTCGCGGCCTTCTTGTAGTCGGGGATCGCGTCGGCGACCTTGTTGTCCTCGTCGTACTTCTGGGCGCGCTGGTGGTAGAACTGCGAGAGGTACGCCAGCGAGGACTCCACGAGGAGGTCGGCGTTGCCGATCGCCCTCACGTTGTCCTTGTTCTCGGTCGCCCAGGTGCCCGCCGGGTCGAGGTAGGCCGTGAAGCGGTTCATCGCGACCTCGAGCCCCTCGAGGTCGTTGACGTCCTTCTTCTTCGCGATCACGATCGACTCCATCCACTGCGGGATGCGATCGTTGTTGGGGCGCTCGGTGATGAACCACTCGTAGATCTCGACGGCGGCGTCGTCCTCTCCCTTGTTCTCCAGGTAGCCGGCCATCTGGCCGATCTTCTTGTACGTGAACTCCTTGTCACGCTTGGAGAGGAAGTAGGTGCGCGCCTCCTTCCAGCCGTCCTCGACGGCGGCGAACGCGACGACGAGGTCGTTGATCGCCTGCTTCTGGAAGCCGAGCGTGTCGTCCTTCTGCTCGACGACGCTCTTGAAGGTGTCGATGGCGAGCCGGTACTCCTGCATGTTGTAGTGCGTCCACGCGAGCTTGTAGAGCGCGTAGTCGTAGAAGGAGTAGTCGCTGAACTTGAGGACCTCGTCTGTCTCTTATACACATCTGACGCTGCCGACGATCTACTCTGTGTAGATCT
>CAJXPN010000582.1 GCA_913058025.1 uncultured Myxococcales bacterium
TACACAGAGTAGATCGTCGGCAGCGTCAGATGTGTATAAGAGACAGGGACGAGGCTGACGGCGTAGACGTCCAGGCAGGAGAGCTCGAAGCGGCGGTCGGAGTCGGGGTCGAAGGTCGCGTCGTCGACGAGCGCGCGCTCGAGCGCGCCGAGCGCGGAGCGCAGCGGCGCGCGCAGCGCCTCCGCGCGTGGCGTGGCCACCATCTTCGACCCGCTCCGCACCAGCAGCGGGTCCGAGAGCGCGTCGCGCAGCCGCGCGAGCGTCTGGCTCATCGCCGACTGCGTCACGCCCAGGCGAGCCGCCGCGCGCGTGACGTGGCGCTCCTCGAGAAGGACGTCGAGCGCGACGAGCAGGTTGGCGTCTATCTGGCTGAGCTTCATGCCCGAGCTCCATCATTAGTGTTGCTAATTCGTCAATCCACAGGATTCACGTTGCTTTTGGTTCAGCCTGCCGCACGTTCGTTCCCGTCACAACAACCAAGCGCTCGGGTGTCCGGGCGCAGAAGACGGAGAAGAGAAGATGACGAACGAAACGAACCTCGTAGCCCTGGTGACTGGAGCGAACCGTGGCATCGGGCTCGAGACCGCGCGCCAGCTCGGCGCGAAGGGCGTGACGGTGGTGATGGCGGGCCGGAGCGAGGCGTCGATCCACGACGCCGCGCGGGCGCTGTCGGCCGAGGGGCACAAGGTCGTCCCGGTGGTCCTGGACGTGACCGACGACGCGCAGGTCGAGGCGGTGCGCGCCAGGATCGAGGCGGACTATGGCCGCCTCGACATCCTCATCAACAACGCTGGCGTCATCACCGGCGAGACGTTCATGGAGAACAGCGCGGCGACGATCACCAAGGACGCGCTGCGTACGACCTTCGAGGTCAACCTGTTCGCGCCTGTGGCGATCGCGCAGGCGTTCCTGCCGCTCTTGAAGGCGGCGCCTGCGGCGCGCGTGGTGAACCTGACGAGCATCCTCGGGTCGCTCACGCTGCACGCGGACCCGCAGAGCCCGATCTACGGCTCGAAGTCGCTGGCGTACAACGCCTCGAAGGCCGCGCTCAACATGGCCACGGTGCACCTCGCCGCGCTCCTTCAGGATACGCCGATCAAGGTGAACGCGGCGCACCCGGGCTGGGTCAAGACGGACATGGGATCGGAGGCCGCGCCGATGGAGATCCTCGACGGCGCGCGCACGAGCGTGGAGCTCGCGCTGCTCGGCCCCGACGGCCCGACCGGCAAGTACATCCACCTTGGCGAGGAGCTGCCCTGGTGAGACCTCGACGCTGACGTCGCCTGGCGGCGCGCGAGGCTCGGATTCCCATCGTGGGGCCGAACCTCGCGCGCTGCCTTCTTTTTTGACGCCTGCGTTGCATTAACCCAGGAGTGGTGGAAGTATCCTCGGCACATCCTGAAGGGAAATCCGAGTTACAAGGCGCGCCGCGCAGGCGGCGCGAGTCGAGGTTGACGATGTCGAGATCGAAGTTCGTGTTGGCGCTCGTGAGCGCGTGTCTGTTTTCGAGTGGTTGCGTGCCTGCCGGAGGCGACGGCGACGGGGGCGGCGACGACTGCCCGGCGGGCGAGTCGTTGAACCCGGTCTCCGGAGATTGTGAGGCCGTGGGTGGCAACAACACGACGAGCAACAACACGTCGAACAACACCACCGGCGCGAACAACACCACGAGCACGAACAACGCGTCGAACAACACCACTGGTGGGGCGAACAACACCACGGGGACGAACAACGCCACGAACAACGTGACGGTGAACAACACCGCGGGCGTCAACAACACCACCGGCACCAACAACACGTCGAACAACACGGGCGGCGACACCGCGACGCTGTTCGGCGTCGTGACGCGCTCGGCCGCTCCGGCCGCGGGCGGCGTCGGCGGCCTCTACCTCGCCGTGTTCGACGGCGATCCCCTCGGCGGCGGCCAGCTCGTGGCGAACTCGCGCATCGTGGGCGCGGACATGACCTCGCCCGACGCCGCGATCGCCTACCAGATCGAGGGCATCCCCGCGCGCGCCGACGAGTACTTCATCATCGGCTTCCTCGACGACAACGAGACGGTCGACCCGAACGACGAGGACTCGCAGCGCCCGGACCGAGGCGACCTCGTCTCGCTCCAGGGCTTCGGCGCCCCGAAGGTCACGATCGACGTGGCCGGTGAGAAGGAGTTCGACATCGACCTCAACGTGAACATGCCGTTTTGAGCAGAGGGGACGCGATGAAGTGGAGCGCGAAGACGATCGCGGCGCTGGCGACGATGTGCGCGGCGTGCGCGGGTCCAGTTGGTGAGGGCGGCGGCGACGGCGACGTCGAGCCGATGACGTGTGGTTGGGTGCCCGAGGTCTCGGAGGCCGAGTTCTCGTCCGACTGCACGGCGCTCGGCGACGTCGAGACCTACGAGTGCCTCGAGCAGAGGTTCTGGGGCGTGCTCCGGGTAGACTTCGACTCGAGGTTGGCCGTCTTCGAGATGATGACCACTCAGATCGAGGCGCAGGAGCCCGTGGAGGGCGTGGACCGTTGGCTCTCACGCCTCTACTTCCAGCGCGGACAGCTCGCCATGGCGATCGCGCTCGAGGACAAGCCGGACAACGCGATCCAGTACATCGGCGGTGTGCGCCCCGACTTCCAGCGCGCCGCGGAGTTGGATCCCGAGAACACGATCTTGCCCACGTGGGACGACTCGATGGCCGTGGCGCTGGCAAACGCTGCGCGCGACGAAGACAAGCTGGCGCTGGCGCTCGAGCGCGCGTGGGAGAACGTCGAGGACTGTCCCCAGGGGAACATCCCCTCGATCACGGGGACGACGCTCGGGCTCCCGATGAGCACGGGCGCGCCGCAGAAGTCGATCGAGCTGCTCGAGCGCTGGGACTGCGACGCGATGGGCTGGTGCTCGTCGAACACCTGGAAGGCGCCCTACAGCGCCCCCGGGCTCAACTACCACCTCGCCGAGTCGTACGCGCGCGTCGGCCGCGCCGCGGACGCGCGCGTATACCTGGACAAGGCGATCGCCGCGCCGGGTTACGACACGTGGCCTTACAAGTACGTCGCCGAGGAGGCCTCGAACGACCTCGACGGGTTCGTGGGGAAGTTCACGGACCTGGGCGATGACGGGAACGCGTTCGATGTCGTGTACGCGAACACCGAGTATGGCTGTAAGTTCTGCCACCAGGTGGACTGACGTCGTTCAGTCGACCTGCTCGGAGCCGTCGTCCCCGCTCACTTCTTGCCGCCGTCCTCCGTTGAGACGAAGTCGAGCGAGACGGAGTTGATGCAGTAGCGCAGGCCTGTGGGGTCGGGGCCGTCGGGGAAGACGTGCCCGAGGTGCCCGCCGCAGCGCGCGCAGTGCACCTCGGTGCGCGCCATGCCGAGCTTCCTGTCGGTCTCCTCACCCACGCGGCCCTCCTGGATGGGCGTGTAGAAGCTGGGCCAGCCGGTGCCCGACTCGTACTTGGTCTCCGAGGAGAAGAGCGGCGCGCCGCACGCCGCGCACGCGTAGATTCCGGTGTCCTTGTTGTCGAGCAGATCGCCGGTGAATGCGCGCTCGGTGCCCTCCTCACGCAGGATGTAGAACTCCTTCTCGTCGAGTCGCTTCTTCCACTCGTCGGGCGTCAGCGAGACACGATCCTTCGCGTCGACGAACTGGGTCAGCGCGCTCTGGATGCCCACGCCCTTCTCGAGGGCGGGGGGCTCGAGCGAGGGGTCGTCGGCCGAGAGCGCGCGCGTCGAGGTCGCCTCGACCGGGGTCGCGGCGGGCCGCGAGGCGGGGTTGTTCTCACAGGCGGTGAGTGTGAGCAGGGACAGGGCGGCGATGGCGATCAGGCGGCGCATGTGGCGTCTCCTCGTGACGATTGGTGTCTCGCGGTGCGCGCCCTCACGACGCGTCCGCACCATGTATACTACGCGCGACGGCCCGAGTTCGATTCGCCCGTCGACGCTTTCTCCTCTCCACGAGGTCCGTCCGTCGGGCCTCACTGTGAGTGTGTCATGTGTCGTATGTTTCTGTTTTCGTTCGTTTTGGTCGGCTTGTGTTCGGGGTGCTCGTCTCCTCCTGGAGGCTCTGGCGGCGGCGACGCCGCGGCCCAGGACGCTGGCGCGGCCGACCCCGCGGCTGGCGCG
>CAJXPN010000583.1 GCA_913058025.1 uncultured Myxococcales bacterium
TTTTCAAGCAGAAGACGGCATACGAGATTTCTGCCTGTCTCGTGGGCTCGGTGAGGCGGAGTGACCCGAAGGCCTCGGGGAGGACGGCGTCGGCGGCGAAGACGACGCGCTCGCCGTCGAAGGGGTAGTCGACCACGGTGATCGGCCCCTCGGTGAAGTAGATCTCCTCGCGGGCGTTGAGCTTGGCGTTCCACTGCGAGAGCGGGACGTCGAGGTCGACGTATGTGCGCAAGACGACGTCGAAGCAGACCTCGTCGGAGGTGAGCATGGCGATGCGCGCCTCGTCGATGACCGTCGAGCGGGCGATGCCGCTGGGCGTGTCCTCGCTGGGGGAACCAGGACGCAGCGGGGCGTCCATGAAGTTGGTCATGCGGGTGGCGGCGGGGTTGGACGCGGCCTGCTGGGCGCTCACGGTGCGGGTTTGGGTCTGGAAGGCGCAGGCGCTCAGCGCGCACGCGGCGGACAGCAGGATCACTCTCTCGATGCTCAACGGAGACCTCGTCTTCGCTCGGGTGGGGGCGACGCTCGGCGGCGAGCTCGCCACATGTCATAGGACGCCGAGAGCGCCCGATTCAACCGACAACTCGCGCAGCGTAAGGAGCTCGGCGCGGCCCACGTGGCCGCGCCGAGCTCCAGGCACCTACACCTCGCGGCGGGTGACCTCGAGCTCCATGAGGTCGCGGGCGGCGATGGTGTTCGGGAAGATGGCGCGGGCGCCGGGGAGGAAGTCGCCGACTCCCGGGTGCTTCTGGGAGAAGTGCGTGAGGACGAGCTTCCGGGCGCCGCCCTCGAGCGCGGCGCGCGCGGCGTCGCCGGAGGTGGAGTGGCCGCGCTTGTGGGCGGTGCGCTCGTTGCCGGCGGGGTAGGTGGACTCGTGGATGAGGACGTCGGCGTCACGGGCGAGCGCGATGGCGCCGTCGCAAGGTTTGGTGTCGCAGCAGTACGCGATCTTGAGCCCGGGGCGAGCGTCGCCGAGGACCTGCTCGGGCGTGACGACGGTGCCGTCGTCGAGCGTGACGGCCTCGCCGCGCTGGAGCTTGCCGAACATGGGGCCGGGGGGGACGCCCAGGGCGCGCGCGGCGTCGAGGTCGAAGCGCCCTGGGCGCGCGTCCTCGATGAAGGCGTAGCCGTAGCAGTCGACGCGGTGGTCGAGCGCGTGGGCTTCGATGCGGTAGCCGTCGCCGGAGAGGACGACGCCCTCCTCGGTGACCTCGGTGAGCTCGAGGCGGTAGTTGGTGCCCAGGATGTTCGTGTCACGCAGCGCGCGCAGCCACTTGCGCAGGCCGCGCGGCGCGACGACCGCGAGCGACTCCTCGCGCTGGTTCAGCCCGAGGGTCCCGAGGAACCCGGGCAGGCCGTTGACGTGGTCGCCGTGGAAGTGGGTCAAGAACACACCCGCGAGCGCGCCCGGGCGCAGCGGAGAGCGCGCGAGCTGGACCTGCGTGCCCTCACCGCAGTCGAACATGAAGGTCTCGCCCTCACGAAAGAGCGCGACGCTCGAGACGTTGCGGGAGGGGACGGGCTTACCGCTTCCGGTCCCGAGGAACACGAGCTTCACGGACATGGGGGCTCCTGATGGGCGAAATCGAACACCGCGACGCAGCTGCGCACCATAACAACCGAGGGGCCGGTTCGCACCCACCTCCCGCGCACTCATGTACACGACATGTGCAACGAATTCTTCCGACGTGCATCCAAGGAACCGTTCCGGCTCTGTCGGGCGAAGCATTCATGGATGTACCCCACCCATGAATGCCACCAGAAGCGACGTTGGATGATGTGAAGGGCCGTTCTCGAGACGCCCTGAGACCAAATGAAGGCGCCACCTTGTGGCGCGATACTGAAATGGAGAACTCGAATGAACGTGTGGATGAAGAAGAATGTCTCGCAGGTGACGAAGATCGCGGCGCTTTCGGCGGCGCTCACGCTCGCGGCGTGTGGTGGCGAGTCGGAGAACAACGACAACAACGACAACAACTCCAACAACACGACGGGCTCGAACAACTCCAACAACACGACGGGCTCGAACAACTCGAACAACACGACGGGCACCAACAACACGACCGCGACGAACAACTCCAACAACACCGCGGGCACCAACAACACGACCGCCCCCGCGACGGCCAACGTCCAGGTGCTCCACCTCTCCAACGACGCGGCCGCGGGCACCGTCGACGTGTACCTCGGCGACGACCTGCTCATCGACGACCTCGACTACAAGGAGGGCACGAACTTCTTCCCGGTCCCCACCGGCACGACCCTCCCGCTCAGGATCACCCCTGGCGACAGCACCACCGAGGTCTTCACGTTCACGGTCCCCGACGACGCGCTCGCCGCGGACACCAACTACACGCTCATCGCGACGGGCTCGCTCGCCACGGGCGACCAGGGCACGGCACAGGAGTTCACGCTGGCGATCCTGGGTGATGTGGACACCGTGGCATCGACGCCGACGACCCTCGACCTGACGATCTTCCACGGCGCGTTGGACGCGCCGGCGGTGGACGTGGTCCTCGACAACGACGTGGCCGCGCCGGTGGTCGACGGCTTCGAGTACAAGGAGTCGGCGACGGCCTCGGTCGATCCCACGGCCTTCACGCTGGGCACGATCGGCCTCTTCGACATCTACGTGGACGCCGACTACGAGTTCTTCGCGGGCGTGCAGTCCCCGGACCTCTCGGGCTTCGCGGGCGGCGCGGCGATCGTCGCGGCGATCGGCTCGATCGCTGGCGGCGACTTCGAGATCATCGCGTTCCCGGCCTCGGTGGGCGCGACCATCGAGCAGAGCGCGGGCGTGGTGTTCGGCGGCTCGGCTCGCCTCCAGGTCATCCACAACTCGCCCGACCCCGCCGCAGCGAGCGTGGACATCTACACGAACGTGGTAACCCCGGCGGTCAAGCTGCTGAGCGAGTTCACGTTCCTCAGCTCCTCGCCCTACATCTCCGTGCCCGCGGACATGGAACTGACGCTCGACGTGACCGCTGGCGGCTCGGCCGACAACAGCGCGCCCGTGCTCGACGACGCCCGCGTGATTCTCTCAGCGGGCAGCACGACCGTGGCGATCGCCACGGTCTGTCTCTTATACACATCTGACCAGGCGTTCCAGCTCGTCGCAGTGGCTGGCCAGGAGGGCGGTGAGATCGCCGACGGCGAGACCGCCGCGCTGATCGTGCACGGCATCCCCGACGCACCCACGGTCGGTGTGGGCGCGGGCGGCGCGTCGCTCATCGCCGACGCGACGCTCTCCTTCCCGGAGACCTCTGGCAGCTACCTCACGCTCCCGACGACCGCCGCGGCCAAGATCCAGCTCCTCGCAGCCGGAGTCCCCGCGTTCGTCACGATCGATGAGGTCCCGCTCACCGCGATCAACCAGACCCCCGTGGTCATCCTCGCCAGCGGCACGCTCGCTGCGGACACCACGGCCCCGGGCCTGCTCGTCGTGACGCCTGCCGGCGCCGCCGCCGAAACCGCGCTCTTCTTCGGCCTCGAGGGAGCCCCTCAGTGAGCCGGACGAGCACATGAGGTGCCCCACCGACAGGTGAGGCATGCGAAGTGAAGAGAGAGGGCGTCACCGCGAGGGGGCGCCCTCTCTCCGTTCTGGCGACGCGAGGCTCAGCGGGCACGCGATGAAGTACGCATATCTGGTCACATTTCCATGGCTTTTTCAGTTTTTGCGCGCCTTATCCAATCCTCAACTGTTGGCGTGTGGCCCCGACCATGTCGGGTGAGGTACTCATGGGTTCGCCCCATCGTTGGGCGTCGCCGAAAGCGAAACTGAATGATGCGAAGGCCGCGCGTGAAGCGGCCCGACTCGAATAGAGACGCCACCTCGTGGCGCGATACTGAAATGGAGAGCTCGAATGAACGTGTGGACGAAGAAGAATGTCTCGCAAGCGACCAAGATCGCGGCCTTTTCCGCGGCGCTCACGCTCACGGCGTGTGGTGGTGAGTCGGAGAACAACGACAACAACACCAACAACGCGAACAACACGACCGGTTCGAACAACTCCAACAACTCCAACAACACGACGGGCTCGAACAACTCGAACAACACGGCCGGCTCGAACAACTCGAACAACACGACGGGCACCAACAACACGACCGCGACGAACA
>CAJXPN010000584.1 GCA_913058025.1 uncultured Myxococcales bacterium
CCTGCAGACCTACGGCGGCCACACCTCCGCGGCTGGCCTCGCGGTCGCGCGAGAGCACCTCGACGCGTTCCGCACGAAGATGTTCGGCGTGATCGCGCAGATGCTCGAGGAGGAGCCTTCCAGGCCTCCGAGGCTCGAGATCAACGGGCGCATCACGCTCGGGGAGCTCGACGACGCGTTCATGGAGGACATCAACAAGCTCGAGCCCTTCGGCGCGGGGAACCCAGAGCCCGTGATGCTCGCGGCGCACCTGAGCTGCTCGCGCACCAAGGTCGTCGGCAAGAAGCACCTGCGCTCCAGGTTCCACGACACCGACGGAGCGATGGACGGCATCGGCTTCTCCATGGCGAACAAGAAGGACATGCTGCTCGACGACGTTTCCGTGGCGTTCGTGCCGAGCGTGTCGCGCCGTAGAGGCCAGCAACGCCTCGAGATGCACATCAAGGACCTGAGGCCTTCTGCGTGGCCGTCCGTGGATCGCGTGGAACGCGTCGGGCTGGCGGAAGCCTCAGAGCCGATGCAACTGGGAGAGGTCGAGGTGGACGACGAGAAGCACGCCGGGACGCTCGCGGCGACTTGAACGCGGGCGTCACTCGCCCTACCCTGCCCACCGTCGATCGCCGACGCGAGCACCATATGTTCGAGCGCGGCCCAACCCCCTGTCGAAGGTGACGTGCAGTGGCCAGAAGAAGGCGAGTCAGACCCTCCAGACACAACCGCATGGTGGTCATCGTCCAGGTCGCGAGCCTGGTGCTGGTCCTGGCGTTCGTGCTCATCTTCAGAAACAACCTGGGTCTCGCGACCTCCGCGCTCTTCGACTCGTTCGGGGCCGAGGACGTCCGCGTGAAGCCGTCCGAACCAGCCGGGGGAGAAGGCGGTGACTCCTCAGGCGGCGCAGCGGACACGGACGGCGCGAGCAAGGAAGAGAATCAGGACGAGGCGAACACCTCGGCGAGGTAGTGTCCGGTCAAGCTCTCCGGGACTCCGGCGACCTCACGCGGGGTGCCCTGGGCGACGATGGTGCCGCCGCGAGGGCCAGCCTCGGGGCCGAGGTCGACGACGTGGTCGCACTGGGCGACGAAGTCGACGTTGTGCTCGATGACGACGACGGTGTGGCCGAGGTCGATGAGCTTTCGGAGGGCCGTGACGAGGACGGCCACGTCGTCGAGGTGGAGCCCGACGGTGGGCTCGTCGAAGATGAACAGGACGGGCTTGGTGTCACCGCGTTTGCGGCCATCGGCGATGTAGGTCGCGAGCTTGAGGCGCTGCGCCTCGCCGCCCGAGAGCGTGTTGGTCGCCTGCCCCAGCCGGAGGTAGCCGAGGCCGACCTCGCGGAGGGGGTCGAGCTTACGGACGATGGGGGCGCGGTCGGCGAAGAACGCGATGGCGTCGTCGACGGTCATCTCGAGGACGTCGTAGATGCTCATGCCCCGGTACTGGGCGTCGAGGACGCGGCTGGTGAAGCGCTTGCCTTGGCACTCGGGGCAGACGATCTCGACGTCGGCCATGAAGTGCATCTCGATGGTCACGGCGCCTGCGCCCTGGCAGTTCTCACAGCGACCGCCGGGGGTGTTGAAGCTGAAGTCGCCCATGGTGAGGCCGACCTTTCGGGCGGCCTCGGTCTGTGCGTAGAGCTTGCGGAGATCGTCGTAGGCCTTGGTGTAGCTGAGCGCGTTCGAGCGGGAGGATCGTCCGATGGCCGACTGGCTCATGAGGACGACCTCGTCGAAGCGATCAAGGCCGTCGATGGAGTCGCAGTCACCCGCCTCGACGCCGGCGTGCCCCTTCGAGCGGCGCCAGTTGTTGTAGAGGACCGCGTGGCAGAGCGTGGACTTGCCGGAGCCCGAGACGCCAGTGACCGCAGTCATCGCGTCGTAGGGGATGCGCAGGTCCACGTCGTCGAGGTTGTTCTGTCGGGCTCCCTTGATGTCTATGCCTTGTGAGAGGTCGACGACCCGGTCGCTCTCGGTGACGTGGCGGGCGCGCATGTAGCCGGCGGTGAGCGTGTCCGCGGCGTCGAACGCGGCCTTGTCGCCGGCGAAGACGAGCTCTCCGCCGCCCTCTCCTCCCTTGGGACCTATCTCGATGACGTGGTCGGCGCCCTTGATGATGTCGGGGTCGTGCTCGACGACGACGACCGTGTTGCCGAGGTCGCGGAGCTGGTGGAGGACCGCGAGGAGTTGGTCGGAGTCGCGGGCGTGGAGGCCTGCGGTGGGCTCGTCGAGGACGTACAGGGTGTCCGTGAGCGCGCGCCCGAGGCTCGCGGTCAGGTGGATACGTTGCATCTCACCGCCCGAGAGCGTTCGGGACTGGCGGCCGAGCGTGAGGTAGCCGAGCCCGACGCGATCGAGGTAGGCGAGGCGGTGCACGATCTCGTCGATGAGGATCTGGGACGCGGCGAGCTCGTACTCGGTGAACGGGATCGCCGAGAACGCCTCGAGCATCTCCTCGATGCGCATCTCCCAGAAGTCGCTGATGACGTGGTCGTGGATGAAGAGGCAGCGGGAGTCGGGGCCGAGGCGAGAGCCCAGGCACGCGCCGCAGTCGTCGTAGCCGCGGTAGCGGGCCAGGAAGATGCGCACGTGGGTCTTGAACTGCTGCGCCTTGAGCTGGTCGAAGAAGCGGCGCATGCCGATCCAGTTCGCGCGGCCGTTCTTGACCCACCCTTGATGCTCACGCGTCATCTTGCGCCACGAGAGGTTGATGGGCACCCCCTCGTCCCGGCACATCTTGAGCATCGCGGTCTTGAAGTTGGTGTAGCGCTTGGACTCCAGCGGGACCATGGCGCCGCCGCGCAGGGTCTCCGAAGGGTTCGGGACGACCTTCTTGAAGTCCAGGCCGATGGTGCGACCGAAGCCGGAGCAGACGGGGCACGCGCCCAGCGAGGAGTTGAAGCTGAAGAGAGCGGGCTGGGGCTCGGTGAAGGTGCGGCCCGTGGAGTTCGAGCGGAACGCGCGGTCGTAGAGCTTGACCGGCTCGTCGTCGCCCTTGTGGAGGTAGGCGAGGAGGCGACCCTGGCCGAGGTCGAACGCAGCCTGGACGGCCTCGGACAGGCGCATCCGCTGGTCGTGGTCGATGACGACGCGGTCGATGACGACGGGGACTACCTCGAGGTCGAGGACAGCGGCGACCTCGTCGCCCTGGTCGATGTCGACGGTCTCTCCGTCGAGGAAGACGCGACGGTAGCCTTGCTGGACGAGCTGCCGCAGGACGAGGGGGCGGTGCTCTGGGTCGTCGATGGGCACCTCGGCGACGATGACGAGCCTGGTGCCGTCCTCGAGCGTGAGGAGGTCTTCGAGGGCGGACGTCACGGTGTCCCTGCGCACGATCTCACCGAATTCCGGGTCGATGGTGACGCCGATGTGGGTGAAGAGGAGGTGGAGGTGATCGTCGATCTCGGTGACGGTGCCCACGGTGGACCGCGCGTTGGAGACTTCGTTTCGCTGCTTGAGCGCGATCGCGGGCTTGATGTTGCGGATGAAGTCGACCGGCGGGCGCTCGAGGCGCTGGAGGAACTGCCGCGCGTAGGTCGAGAGCGACTCCGTGTAGCGGCGCTGCCCTTCCGCGTAGAGCGTGTCGAAGGCGAGCGAGGACTTGCCCGAGCCGCTCGGCCCTGTGACCACGGTCATGAGGTTGTGCGGGATGTCGCAGTCGATCTTCTTGAGGTTGTGCGTGGAGACGCCTCGGAGCTGAACGACGTCTTCGTTCTGGATGGGTTCGCTGCTCATGGTGACTTCTTCGTGGCTCGGGGGGCGGGGAAAGCGAGAGAAGTATTGGATGCGCCGAGGCCCTCGGCGATGCGGCGCGCGAGCTGTGTCTCACCGCGAGCGCAAGCTCCGGCGATCGCTCCGGGGCTGTCCGAGGACCAGAGCGGCGCGCCCCGCTCGAGCGAGGAGCCGAGGGAGACACACTCCGAGTGCGCGCGCCCAAGGGTCCGGGGGGCGTCATCGGAGAGGACGCTCCAGTGAATGAGCGAGTCGACGAGGGTCGAGCCGCGAGGGAGCGCGCGGGCGCACGCCTGAAGCGGGGCGAAGTCGCCCGAGCGCTTGGATAGCTGTCTCTTATACACATCTGACGCTGCCGACGATCTACTCTGTGTAGATC
>CAJXPN010000585.1 GCA_913058025.1 uncultured Myxococcales bacterium
TCTGCCTGTCTCGTGGGCTCGGAGATGTGTATAAGAGACAGCCTCCAAGGAGGAGGCCGCGGTGCTCGAGATCGCCGTCGAGCGCGGCGTGACCAAGGGCTCCGACGCGTTCGGCTTCCTCGAGCGCCTGCTCGCCGAGAAGCCCTCGGAGCTCTTCTTCGAGCGCGTCAACCGCGTGCTCCGCATGATGGTCGACGTCGACGAGTCGGCGTGGGTCGCGCAGTCGCTCCCCGAGCTCGCGATGCGCGTCGCGGAGGCTTCGGGCGGGATCTTCGGCTACGGCAACACGGTCTCCGACGCTGAGCGCGCGCTCATCGAGGACATGGCCCGCAAGCTCAAGGTCGGCAGCAAGACCGCCGCCGACCTCCATTCCTTCGACGGCGAGTGAACCCACTGATGTTCGACGATAAGCTCAACGCCATCCTTCGCTGCCCGACCAGCCGCCTTCCCATCATCCAGATGGACGAGGCCGCCGTGGTCGCGCTCAACGCCCTCATCTCCAGCGGCGCGCCTCCGACCGATGGCCAGGGGCGACCTGTCTCCGAGGCCGTCGAGGGCGCCTACGTCCGCGAAGACGGCCTGCTCGCCTTCCCGATCCGCGACGACCTGCTCAGCCTCCACCCCGACGACGCGATCTCGATCCCGTCCGCCTCGGACTCCTCCGAGGAGTGAGCGTCGCGCTCGGTTCGATTCGAAGAAGGCGCCTCCCCTCGGGAGGCGCCTTCTTCTCGTTTGGGAATGAATCCGCGCGCGTCGGTATTGTGTCGATCGTACACTTAGGCTGTCCGGAGGAGAGCATATGAGCGCGACACGAGAACACGAAGGGATAGACTACAGGCGCTTGAGCAAGACGTCGGCGCACGCGCTCAGGCACGCGCCCGAGAGGTACGGTCTCGAGCTCGACGCGAACGGCTGGGTCGAGGTGGCCGAACTGGTCGAGGCGTTGAAGGGCGCGCGCAGGGTCTGGCGCCGGATCGAGCGCGCGCACGTCGAGCGGATGGTCGCGACCTCCCCCAAGGACCGCTTCGAGATGGACGGGGAGCGCGTACGCGCCCGCTATGGCCACTCGGTGGAGGGCGTCGTCGCGATGTCACCAGGGGAGCCCCCGGAGGACCTCTACCACGGCGCCCCGGTGGGGATCGTGGCCACCATCCTGAGCGATGGGCTCAAGCCGATGAGCCGCCAGTACGTGCACATGGCGGTGGACGTCCCCGGCGCCATCGAGGTCGGCCGCCGCAAGGGCGGTGAGACCGCGCTGCTCGTGGTGCGCGCGCGAGAAGCGAGCGAGGCGGGCGTGGCGTTCTATGAAGGGAACGACCACGTCTGGTTGGCCGATCACGTGCCGGGTGAGTTCATCGATGTGCGTGAGCGCTGAGGTGGTCAGTCGCGCGTGAGCACCGCGGCGCCCAGGTACGCGAAGCGGCTGGTGCCCGCGGGGCTCACTGTGACGTCGAGCTCGAGCGCTCCGGAGGAGTCTGGCCGCACGCCCGAGAAGGTGACGGTGTCGGTCGTGTTGTCTGACACCTCGAGATCGCGGTTGACGCCGTAGACGGCGTATCGGGTGAGGCGGCCGTTGCCGTTGTCATCGCCTGTGCGAGACGCGAACAGCGTGAGGGTGTAGGTCGCGCTGGGGTCGAGCCCCTCGAAGGTGATCCCGCCCGACTCCGCGAGGGCGTCTACGTGGCCGCCGAACGAGCCGGTCCAGAACGTGTCCTGTGTCGCCTCGACAGGGTAGCCGGGGACGGGCTGTGTGGAGCCGTTGGGGTTGAAGCCGGTGAACGCGTCGTGGACGCGTGCGCTCGTGCGGGTGGCGTCGCCCAGGTCGTCACCTAGCTCACGTAGCGTGCCGCCCGAGGCGTCCGAGAGGCTGCTCCAAGCGCCCGGGGCGGCGAGCGCCGGGTCACCCAGGTCGAGCATTATGGAGCGCCCGGGCGCGAGCGGAGGCGCGGACGAGGAGGGCTCGACGACCTTCGTCTTGGTGAGCAACCATGAGTAGATGTCGTGGCCTGCGCTGCCGTCGTACGTGCGCGACCACGCGTTGTGGCCGACGCCCGGGTAGATCGTCTTGAGGATCTCTGTGCGAGGTGGAGACGGGCAGTCGCTGAGCAGGTCGTCCACGGGGGAGTTGGTGCCGGAGACGTCGACGGTGTTGTCCGCGTCGCCGTGGAAGGCCCAGATGGGGATACTCCCGAGCGCGCAGCCCGCGCGGTTCCACGCGCCCTTGCCGTCGCCGGAGATGGGGACGGCGGCGGCGACGGCGTCGTCGTAGCGGCTCAGGTAGTTCCAGATCCCGATCCCGCCGCAGCTCAGGCCCGTGAGGTAGACCCGCGAGGGGTCGACGTCGTAGGTGTCCAGCGCGTGCTGGATCATGCCGTCGAGCTCACTCGGGCTGGTGCAGCCGCCGCCTGGGTGTTGCGGTGAGAGGACGATGAACGGCCGAGAGGACGGCCACTCGTCGCGCTCGATGAGCTTCGGGGGGCCGTTCTTGATGACGCGTTCGAGCTGAGGGGAGACGCCGTCTCCGTTCTCACCGAGGCCGTGGACGAAGATGAGGAGCGGGCGAGGCTGCCCGTCACCGTAGCCGGGCGGGAGGTACTCGTAGAAGCCCTGTCCGGCGGCGGTGCTCCCGAGCGGGACGGCGCGGTGACGCGTGGACGACGGGCCGTCGGGCAGGCCGGTGGGGGCGTCGGGTTCGGCGTCCACGCTCACGTCTGCCGTGTCGGCGTCCGACGCGGACGCGTCCGCGCCGCCGAGGTCTCGTGCTCCTGCATCGTCAGGTGAGGCGTCTCGACTCCCCGCGTCACCCGGTGGTGGGTTCGTGTCGGGCGTGCTCCCCGAGTCCAGGCTCACGCTCGTGTCCTCGGAGGCGTCAGGAGACCCGACGTCACCCGCGCCCTGTTCTCCAGCGGTCGTCGCGCCACAACCAGCGAGGGCCAAGAGTGTGAGCGTTCTCAGGGTCCATCGTCTCATGTGCCTGCTCGTGTCGGAGACGAGGAGAGCGCGTGCTCGCCTGATCTTTTAAGTGGTTGGTTCGAGTGTTCTCCAACCCTGCAGCAATGAGACAGCCGTGTGAAGAGGCGATGCCACCTGCGCGCTCGGCTCACCAGAGCGTGTGCTCTTCGTCGCGCTGGAATACCAACGCCTCCACGCCCTATTGTGTGGCCGTTCACGACAGCGACCTCATGATTGAGAGAAGAACGCGTGGAGTCTCAGGATCCCATCGACATCGTGGTGTGCGCGCTCGTGCGTGAGCTTCACAACGGAGACTGCGTGGCGGCGCCGGTGGGGGCGCCGGATTGGGTCGCGTACGCCGAGGACGAGGAGGACGTGGTCCTCGAGCTCGAGCTCTTCTTGCGGGAGCACCTCGCGGACGTGCACGCCGACGAGATCGCGCGCTACGTGTTGCCCGAGGAGACCTGGCTGCTCGAGCTCGAGGTCGAGCTCCCCCGGCCTGACCTGCCCCGCGCGATGCAGGTCCGCGAGCCGATGACGATCCCGTGCGCGGTGATCCCGGACGGGGACAACCTCTGGGTCGTGGCGATCCCGCTGGGGCACACGTTCTACGTGAGGGGGCACGAGGACCTCGAGGAGTCGGCGCGCGAGGAGCTGCGCAGGATGGTCACGGCGACGCAGATGGAGCCGGCGGAGTACCTCACGTTGCTGCCGGCCGCGGCGCAGTGGCTCGAGAGGATCGAGGTCCCCGTGTCGCGGCTGGAGCGAGGCTCGAAGTCGTCGCTCGCCGCGAAGCGGGACGCGCTGATCAAGCGAAAGCGTCTCCAGCAAGCGAGGCTGCTGCTCGATGAGGTCGGTGACGCGTGGAACGTGACGCTCGGGCGCAAGGCGCCCGAGCCCATCCAGGGGAGGGAGGACGAGGTGCGCGCGCTCGAGGCGCTGCTCGGCGGCGAGACGCGAGCGAGCGTGGCGTTGATCGGAGAGCGAGGAGTGGGGAAGACGGCGCTGGCGCGCGCGGTGGTGGGGGACCCCGCGCTCGCGAAGCGCCGCGCGGTGTACGCGACCAGCGGCGCGAGGCTGATCGCCGGGCAGTCTGGCTTCTGTCTCTTATACACATCTCCGAGCCCACGAGACAGGCAGAAATCTCGTA
>CAJXPN010000586.1 GCA_913058025.1 uncultured Myxococcales bacterium
ACCGAGATCTACACAGAGTAGATCGTCGGCAGCTTCAGATGTGTATAAGAGACAGATCAAGTACGCCGAGCGCTTCCCGGATCGCGAGCTCAACATCGTCGTGATCATGTGCGACTCGTCGTCGCGCTACCTCTCGAAGATCTTCGACGAGGACTGGATGAAGGAGAACGGGTTCATGGACCGCGAGCGCCCGAGCGCGAGGGTCTCGGACCTGCTCGGCGACAAGGGCGACAGCGTGTACACGACGTCGCTCGGTCAGCCGATCGACGAGGTCGTCGGGCTGATGAAGAAGTACGGCATCAGCCAGCTCCCGGTGCTGGACGCCGGCCGCGTCGTGGGCATCGTGAACGAGACGGACGTCCTCAACCACCTGCTCTCCGGCGGGCGCCGTGAGGACAAGATCGACGATCTCGTCGAGGCGGGCTTCGCGATCGTGGAGCCGTCGAACCGCTTGAGCCTCGTGGGCCAGTTCTTCAAGCAGAACAAGATCGTGATCGTGGTCGGAGAGGCGGGTAAGCTCGAGGGCATCATCACGAAGATCGACTTCATCGACTACGTGAGCGAGAAGCTCTGAGTGTGAGCGCACGTGTGAGGGACGAATCGCACCCGGAGGCTTGTTAGAGCCTCCGGGTGCGTGTGGTTTGGAGCCGTCGAGGAGGTTCAGAGACGTGGGTTGGAAGGCTGTAGTGTGTGGCGTGTTGGCGGCGGTGAGCGTGAGCTCGCCGGCGTGGGCCGAGGTCCGGGTGACCGTGAAGGCGCTCGAGGCGGAGGCGACGAAGGACGGCGACGACCTGAGCCCCGCGGCGGCGCAGAAGGCGGCGAAGTCGCGCGTGCTCAAGCGCCGCGCGATGGCCAAGGAGGCCGCGGCGCGGCTGAACGAGCGGCTCAAGGCCGCGGGGTTCAGGCACGGGACGGCGCAGCCGCTCCAGCGCGCGGGCGAGGTGCTCGTCGTGGTGTACGACCGTGACGCGACCCAGGAGTGGGTCGAGCGCGTGGTGTTCGGGAGGGGCGAGATCGAGCTCAGGCCCGTGCTCGAGCGCGGCGACCTCTGGGCGTCGCTCGAGGGCACGCTGTCCGATGGGATGGAGATCCGCGGCGCGGGCCCCGAGGCGTACGTGTACGGCCTGGACGCTGGCGCGCTGGTGGATCTTGCGTCGAGGCTGGCGCTCGCGGACGCGATGGTGAGCGTGGCGCCGTCTGGCGTGGGCTGGAAGATCGTCGCGCTCGGCGAGCCCGTGGCGACGCAGGGTGACATCGAGGACGTGAAGCTCGGCCGAGGCCGGGTGGGCGCGTCGTACGTGTCGCTCAGGCTGGCTGGAGACGCGTCCGCACGCTGGAGCAGCGGCGACGCGCGGGAGTGGGCCGTGCTGCTCGACGGCGAGGTCGTGACGGTGTCGGGTCGCCCGAGCGCCGAGCGCTCGAGAGAGTTGCTTGTGATGTGTCCGAAGGCCGCGCAGAGTGACAGGGAGTGCGCGAGCCAGATCGCCGGAAGGGCGGCGGCGTACATTCCGGTGATCTTGATGCCTGTCGAAGGGGCGAGGGAGCAGCAGCGATGAGTGAGCGTTTGTGGCCGGAGGCGATCTGCGGGGCGTGGTTCATGGGCAAGCCCGATGGGATGGAGGAGGCGTGGCGCGCGGGCGTGTGCGACCTCTACCTGTTCCGTGTGGACGGGACGTTCACGCGCTGGGGCCGGCGCAAGGGTTACGTCCGCGAGACCGAGCGGGGCGACTACACGTTCGACGGTGACTTCCTGATCACGCGCGGGCGGAACACGGAGACGTACCGCGTGGACGTGACGTCCAGAGGGGACTGGTCGCTCGAGGACAAGAAGGGCACGTCCAGGATGGTCCGGCGGATGCGGGATCCCATCGGGTTGACCGACGAGGTGGCCAGGGACCTGAGGATCTTGCCGGTGAGGATGGCGTTCGCGCCGCTGCTCGATGAGACGCCGGAGGTCCTGCGCGCTAGCTACGAGCGGGTCGGTGAGGTGCACGAGCTCGGGTTGGTGACGATGGAGCGCCGCGGGGACCGCGTGTGGGCGGGCGTGACGGCGTGGGAGACCACCCTCGAGCGCCAGACCTGGGTCAGGGCGCTGGCCGAGTCGTCGCGTGGCGAGCTCTTCGCGGGCGCGAAGGCGATCGAGGTGGAGTTCGTCGAGGACGGTGAGACGATCGAGGCGAAGCTGACGTGAGCGCGTAGGTTCGAGTCGGAGATACGAAAAGAGAGAGGGCCGCGCAGCCAAAGCTGCGCGGCCCTCTCTCTTTTTTGGCGCGTCTCACTCACTCACTCACTCGGTCGGGTAGACGTAGACGCTGCCTCGGTCGGTGTTGTGCCCGGGGCGGCCGATGACGACGATCTCGTCGCTGATGGCGAGCGCGGAGCCGAACTCGTCGCCGGCGTTGCCCTGGGATTTGCCGTCGGTGTCGGACGTGGTGAATGTGTAGGGGCTGCCCGCGGAGATCGTGCCGATGTAGACGCGGGGGGAGTCGCCGCGACCGTCGATGTCACGGTTGGCGGTGATGGCGGCCTTGGTACCGAAGACCGCGAGGCGTCGGCCGAAGCCGTCGTCGTCGGCGGCGCCAGGGTCCGGTGAGGTGATCTCATCGGAGCTACCCCAGGTGCCCGAGGTGTAGAAGGCGTGGACGCTGCCGCGGTCGTCGCCGCCGGTGTCATCGAGCTGCGCGCCACCGAAGATGACGCCGTTCGAGGTCCCGAAGGAGCGCCCGAGGAGGTCTTCGGTGCCACACCCGGTGGTGTCATGGGTGACGAGATCCAGCTCGACCCATGACGCCGCGGGCTTGTGGAAGATGGCGATGCGACCCTTACAGTCGCTGCTCGCGGAGGAGTAGACGTAGCCGAGCGTGGAGTCGACCTCGACGTCGACGCCGAAGAAGTCTCCATTGTTCGTGTTGGAGTGCGTGAGCACGGCGCCCGAGGTCGGGCCCCATGTCCCGCCGGACTTCTCGAAGACGTAGAGGCCGCCGTTGTTGGACGATCCGTGGTCGCCGAGGGGCTCGCCGACGGCGATGACGTCGCCGTCGACGTCGACGGCGAACCCGAAGCCGGCGCCGGACTGCGCGCCGGTGGGGCCGACCTTGGCGACCTGTGTCCAGGTGGCGCCCGAGCGCTCGAAGATGTAGACGGCGCCGCTGTCGGTGCCGCTGAACTGGGCGTCGGGGGCGCCGACGACGAGTGTGTCGCCGTCGGTGGCGACGGCGCCACCGAAGGAGGTCGAGTCGGCGGGGTCGTTGGCCTGGAGCTGCTGGACGAGCGAGATGGAGCCGTCGGCGGCGCGCTCGTAGACGTAGACCATGCCGGCGTCCGTGGCGCCGGTGTCCTCGCCGGGGGCGCCGATGACGATGATGTCGCCGGCGACGTCGACGCTGGCGCCGAAGCGGTCGTCGTTGGAGCGCCCGGGTGCCTGGAGCCTGATCTCGTTCTCGCAGGCGTTCGCGTCGCAGATCTGGGCGCCGCAGCCGCCCAGGGCGACGTCGCAGTCGATGGTGCGGGTGCCGCAGGCGTCCGTGGCCTGGATCTCGCCGCACTCGGCGGCTGCGTCGTTACACAGCTTGACGTCGGTCTCGGGTGTGCAGGACGAGCAGGTGTTGCCGGAGCAGGTGTCGCCGCCGGTGCAGCCGACGGCGGCGTCGCAGTCGACGTCGGTGCGGGCGATGCCGCAGTTGTCGTTGCCGGAGGCGAGGCCGCAGTCTGCGCCCTGGCGGGCGCAGAAGGCGGCGGCGTCCTCGGGGACGCAGACGCAGGAGTTGGAGGTGCAGGTCTCGTCGACGGCGCAGCCGCCGTTGGCCACGTCGCAGTCTGCCGAGGAGCCGCACGAGTTCGTCACTGTCCCGCAGGCGCCCATGGCGCACGTCGGGGTGGGGCAGTCGCACGTGTTCGAGGCGTTGCAGACCTCGTCACCCGAGCAGCCCGCCGCCGCGACGTCGCAGTCGACGGTGCGCATCATGTTGCAGTTGTCGTTGGCAGAGAGCGAGCCGCAGGTCGAGCTCTGGCGAGAGCAGAACGTGGCGTCGTCCTCGGGGACGCAGGCGCAGGAGTTGGAGGTGCAGGTCTCGTCGACGGCGCAGCCGCCGTTGGCCACGTC
>CAJXPN010000587.1 GCA_913058025.1 uncultured Myxococcales bacterium
TACGAGATTTCTGCCTGTCTCGTGGGCTCGGAGATGTGTATAAGAGACAGTCGCTCATGGTCTCCTCGTCGTGTTTCAAACGTTGTTTGAAACGGTGTTTGAATGAATAGACCCCAGGCACGTCCACGTCAAGTGAGCAGACGTCAGGGCCTCATCGCCCGGCGCGGGTTCGTGGCCGCCCGCGTGGCGGTTTGGTATCTTCGGGTTCATCACACGTCGACAGCGCGATCCATCCGTCCGGGCGTCCCACGCGGACCAGCGCGCTTCAGCAAGGGGCCAACATGGCACACCGCACCGCACCCCTCGTCCTCTTCGCCTCGGCGACCATGCTCTCCCTCCTCGCCTGCTCGCTCGGGCCGCGGAGCGCGAGCGCCGACGACGAGCTCGCGCGTGACGACGAACCGACCTCACGCGATCAGCGCGTCTCGGGTGGTGTGACGCGCGCGGCGCCCGTGAACGTCGATGAGGGCGCGGAGCCGCCGACAGTCCTCGAGGGTGATGACGTGGACGGAGACGCTACCCCAGACGCTCCGACCCGGGTGGTGACCCCTGACGTGAAGCGCGAGCCCGCCGAGCCCGTGAGGCGTCGCCCCATCGAGCCGGTGAACGTCGACGAGCGCGATGAGATCGAGCCGCCGCCCATCGAGCCGCCGCCCATCGAGCCGCCGCCTGTCGCCACCGGAGGCGACGACGTGGTCGGAGGCGTCATCGACTGCGGCGACTCGGCGAGCTGGCCCGCGGAGTGGTTCCGGGCCGAGGCCGAGGTCGTCAGGCTCGTCAACATCGAGCGCGCCCGGGGCGCCGACTGCGGCAGCGAGGGGACCTTCCCCCCTGTCCCCGCCGTCACCTCGCAGGCGAACCTGTCCCAGTCCGCGCGCTGCCACTCGCTCGACATGGCCACGCAGGACTTCTTCAGCCACGAGGGGCAGAACGGCAGCAAGTTCTGGGAGAGGATCGGGGCCTCTGGGTACACGGGCGGCCCCGTCGGCGAGAACATCTCGGCGGGCCACGGCACCGCGGCGTCGGCGGTCACGGGTTGGATGAAGTCCGACGGTCACTGCTCCAACATCATGAGCGCGAACGCACGCGCGATCGGCATCGGTTACGTCGAGGACGAGCTGCTCGACGACTCCGGCGCCACCGGCGGGGGCATCGACTGGCCCCACCTCTGGACGATGGTCACGGGCTACTGAATAGATCCGACGCGGAGGACGTGCAGGTCAGAGCAGGTCTCGCTCGTCGTCGGCCTCGTCGGCGAGCTGGAGATCGAGGGCGGCGTCCTCCCCGCCCTCGGTCGTGAGGGCGCCGTCCTCGATGGGCTCGGAGGTGCGCGCTGGGCGCGCGATGGGCTCGAGCTGGTTCAGGTTCAGGCGGTAGATCGGCTCGGGCATGTCGAACCCTTCGCGCTCGAAGCGCAGCTTGACGCGCCGGATCGCCTCGGAGCGCGCGTCGCGCAGGCTCGTGTCGCGCTGGTCGATCCAGGCGTAGAAGCCACAGAGGACGCTCGAGTCGCCGAGCTCCTCGATGACCATCGCCGGCCCGGGATCGGCGAGGACTCCGTCGACGGACTTGAGGATGTCGAGCGCGACGCTCTGGACGTCCATCAGGTTCTCCTCGTTACCCACGCCGACCTTGAAGTCGAAGCGGCGCCTGGGGTTGCGCGAGAAGTTCGTGAGCGAGGACTTGAAGACCTGGGCGTTCGGGATGCGAACGTGGTTGCCGTCGTAGGTCATCAGGACGGTGTCGCGCATGGTCATGCGGATGACCTTGCCCGAGTGGTCGCCGATGGTGACGCCGTCGCCTTTCTGGAAGGGCTGCTGGACGCTGAGCATGATGCTCGAGAGGTAGTTCTCGACGATGTCCTGGAACGCGAACCCGATGGCGAGCCCAGCCAGGCCCGCGGTCCCCAGGAGCGCGCCGACGAACGCCGTGACGTCGAGGATCTCGAAGATGATCAGGAGCCCCACGATGAAGACCAGGGTGCCCGCGGCCTGGCGCGCGAGCTCGCGCATCAGCGGGCGGTCGGTCAGGCGGCGGTACGGCCAGTTCATGCGACGCACGAGCCGTGAGAAGGAGAGCGTGAGCATGAAGAGTATGAGCGCGATACCCAGGATCGGAAGGAACGCGACCGTCTTCGTCGCGAGCTCTCGGAGCTGGCGGACCGCGGGCTGAACGCGCGCGGTGACCTCGAGCGGGACGGAAATGTCGTTGATGACGTGGACGACCCCCCCGAGCTTGCCCGTCAGCGCCGCGAGCTCCTCGGCGCGCTCGGTGCTCCCGACCTCTCCGGAGAGCGTGACGACGCCCGAGTTCACGCGGACCCTGAGCCCCTTGACCGCGGCCGCCTCGCTCAGGACGTTCGAGACGCGGGCCTGGATGGCGTCGTCCGTGGAGACGTCGGGCGTGGCGGTGTTCGCCTCCGCTGCTCGCGCGACGGTCAGGAGGTTCTGGACCCCGAGCACGCCGGGGACCTTGCCCGCGAGCTCGCCCACGAGCTCGCGCGTCGCCGCGGACGCGACCTCACCTCGCAGCGTGACGAGGCCTGCCTGGACGACGTACTCGGCCTTGTCCGCGCCTTCGATCTGCCCGATGAGCACGCGGAGCTGCTCGTTTGCGGTGGAGTCGGTGGACAGCCAGTGCCCGTCGAGGGCCTGGGCGATGGTGGCCTCGGGGTCGTCGAGCGGGCCGCCCGCCTGTTGGGCGAGCGCCGTGGTCGAGAGTGCACAGATGGAGAGGGCGAGCGCGATCGCTCCGGGCAGGTGGCGCATGGGTTCTCTTGGGAGATGTGGGGGAGGATCGGAAACATAAGCGGCGGCCTCGTCGATAAGAGGTCGCCTGGATTTAACGTGTACGCGAGCGGCGCGACGCCAAGCCACGTCAAGTAGAGCCGAAGAGCTCGACGGCCGTCGAGATCTCGAGCTCGGTGAGCGGCGGCCCGCCGGACGCTCGCCAGATCGAGTCGCCGATGACGACGCGGTAGAGGACGTTCGCGCGCGCGAGCGCGCGCTCCCGGGCGAGCCCGAGGTCTTCGAGGAGGTCCGCGACGAAGTGGACGCGCCGGCCGTCGACCTCGTCGACGATGACGCGCGCGAGGTCATCGGAGGCGGCCCAGGCGCGCACGGCGCCCTCGATCGCGTCGCCTCCGTGGTCTGACAGCGTGAGCCGGATGAGCGCCTCGAGGCGCGCCGCGGGGCCCTCGCGCGCCCCCACCTGGGCGATGATCGCGTCGGTGCCGAGGTCACGCCAGCCCGCGAGCATGGCGCGCAACAGCGCGTCGCGGTTCGCGAAGTGGTGGTAGAACGAGCCCTTCGTGACAGAGAGAGCGCGCGCGAGCGACTCCACGCGCACGGCCCTCACGCCCCCCTCCACGAGGGCGGCGAACGCGGCTTCGATCCAGGCGTCGGGGTGACCTCTCATCGGGTGCTCGTTTTGGCGGGGGCGTGTTTCGACTTGCCGTCGGCATACGGAGGCGTATGTTGCAGGCCATTGGCCGGCATACGCAACCGTATGTTCGGCGTTCGGACAACATCGGAACGAGAGGTGTCGGATGGAGGCGTGGCTGGCTTCGGGGGTGTTGATGGGGATCGCGGTGCTGCACAGCGTGATGGGGGAGGCCGGGATACTGAGGCCGCTGTTCGCGGCGGCGTGGGAGGTCGAGGAGGCCCCGCGCTGGGCGATGGAGCGGGTGATGCGGTTCGCGTGGCACCTGACCTCGGTCGCGTGGGTGTGCCTGGGGCTTGCTGGGCTGGGCTGGGGCGCGCTCGAGTCGCTCGCGGCGTGCGCGCTGGTATCTGGAGGCGTGATCTTCGTGATGTTGAGGGGGCACCTGGCCTGGCCGCTGTTCGTGATCTCGGGCGTGGCGGGGCTGATGGGCGCCAGGCGGCTCGGGTTCGAGGGGCTCGAGTGGTCGGTGTGGCTGGCCGCTGGCGTGGCCACGGCGGCGGCCGCGCTGCACGTGTACTGGGCGTTCGGCGGCGCGTGGGCGCTGTCGGACGCGGTGCCACGGGCCGAGGGCGGTGAGTCGACGATGAACCCCGGCACGTGGATGACCTGTCTCTTATACACATCTGACGCTGCCGACGATCTACTCTGTGTAGAT
>CAJXPN010000588.1 GCA_913058025.1 uncultured Myxococcales bacterium
GGCTCGGGCTCGGGCTCGGGCTCGGGCTCGGGCTCGGGCTCGGGCTCGGGCTCGGACGTATCGAGCACCTCGAAGTCGTCGCCGGCGTCGTCGGCGACCTCTGCGAAGACGTCCTCGAAGATGTCTCGGTCCTCGGGCTCGCCCTCCTCGGGGGCGTCGTCCTCGACGATCTCGTCGAGCACGAAGATGGGCTCCTCCTCTTCGTCGGAGGAGTCTGCGATCTCGTCGAGCACGAAGATGGGCTCGTCGTCTTCATGAGCGTTGTCCTCGGGGTGGACGTAGTGGTCGCCTGCGGCGCCGTAGTCGATCTCGCCGGACGCGTCCGGTGAGCGTTCGTCGTCGGGGACCTCGTCGTCGCCGTCGACCTCCCACTCGCCCAGCTCGAGCAGATCGTCATCGCCGGCGGTGCCGGCGCCCTGAGGGGGAGGGGCGTCGAAGCTCTCGAGGATGTCGGACGTGCCCGAGGAGATGCCCGGGGTGTCCTCGATGCCGAGCTCGTCCAGGCTCATCTCGAGCGAGGTCGGCCGGTCGCGCATGTCCTGTGAGATCGAGGCGGACTCTCGGTCGACCTCGACCGAGACCGCGTCGTCGAAGAACGAGGCCCAGCTGTCCTGCTCGAGACCGTTCGAGCCCAGCGGCCGCTCGATCTCGTCGCCCACCACGCCCAGGTCGAGGAGCGAGTCCTCCTCCAGGTCGGGGTAGGTGCGCTCGACCGCCTGCGCGAGGTCCATTCGGCCCACGATCACGGGCTGGATGTCGGCCCCGATGTGGGTCGCGATGTCGTCCATCGCCATGATGTCGAGCGGGTCGGTCATCGCGAGCATCATCCCGCCGTCCTTGCGACGCAGCGGGATCACCTGGTGCTCGAGCGCCATTTCGCGCGTGATCAGCCCGACGAGGTCCTCGTCGAAGGTGAACTGTTCGAGCGCGATCGAGGGCAGGTTGAGGAGCGTCGCGGCGGCGTCCACCAGCACGGCCTCTTCGACGAGCTCGTGGGCGAGCAGCGCGTCGTAGAGCGTCCCACCGTCGCCGGCCTCTCGTTGGAGTCGTCGCCCCTCGAGGAGTAGCTCGCGAGAGCATGAATTCGTTTGCACCAGGTGGCGCGCGAGGAGCTTGTCATCGACCATAAAGAGATCCCATCAGTCGCCCATTCGGATGACCTGGCTGCCCTCGGGAGGGGGGAACTTGAACATGTTTTCGGGGAACGAAACGTCCACTTGAGTCTCACCGACGTCCAGTGAGAAGTCAAGATTCTTGGCCGGCCAGACGAACCGCCTGTAGCGCGGCAACGCGACCTCTCCGTGTCCCTCCCAGTCCTCCGATGTGTACCGGTAGAGCGTCGCCCCGTCGGCTCCCTTCTCCGTCACGGACGTGACCGCGAAGTCGTTCGCGCGCACGGCCATCGAGAGTTCACCGCCCCGCCTGGTCTCCACCCACGCGCGGTAGTTGCCCTCCTTACGGTCCCATTCGATCTGCAGGAGGCTGTTCTCCTGGGCGAACCTGTCCCACGGTGCGCCGCCGAACATCACGCGCGTGACGTCGCGCGCGGACAGGTCCAGCGGCAGCAACTCGTTGATGTTCTCCCGGGTGGGGCGGCCCGTGTAGTACGTGTTCGTGTCGCGTTGGTGGACCGAGAACGCCTCGCCGTCGCTCACGAGCATGCTCATCACCTCGTTGGTCCCCGGCAGCCTGGTCTGGACCATCAGCCTGTCCGGCTGCTCCACGAGGATGAGCTGGCGCACCTTCACGCGCTCGTCCTCGCCGAAGTACTCGAGCACGACCTCCTTGAAGCGCGCCGTGCGGATCTGCTCGGCGCGCGCGTCGACCGCGGCCTTGAACAGCCCGGGGGACTTGATCGCGTTCGTGGGGGGCGGGATGTCCCTGGGGCATCCGGTTGCCATCGTGAGCGTGAGCGCGGCGAGCGCCAGGGTCGTGACGAGGTCGGTTCTCATTGGCTCTCTTGGGGCTCGGGGGAGGGCGGCCTTGTCGGCCGGCGGCGTTCTCGTGCCTGGAACACCGCCTCGGCGCGGTTGCATTCGATTCGGGCTTGCGCCACGCTCGGAACGCCCGGCTCGCCGGGCGATCCGCAGGCCCCGCAGGTTCGGAGCGTTCGCGTCGTGCACATCTCGAAGACATCGTGTCTCGCGCTCACGGGCGCGGCGCTCATCGTGGCCCCAAACATGGCCTGGGCGCAAGAACCCCTCGAGGTCGGCGCGCAGGTGCGCGCTGGCGTCGAGTACGACGACAACGCGCTACGCCTCCCCGCCGACTCCGGCCCCGAGGGCGACGCGCTCGCGCGCTACTTCTTCTCACTGGACGCCTCCTCCGGCGCCGTCGCCTTCGCGCTGCGCCAGGGCGGCAAGATCTTCACGGCCTCCTCCGACGCCGACACCCTCCTCACTCAGGCCACGCTCTCCTACGCCCGGCGCGTCGGCTCCCTCGGGCTCGCGCTCTCGCTCGATCTCAAGGACCGCACCGAGCGCGTCCCCGCGCTCGACTACACCCGCGGCGGCGCGACCGCTCGCGTCTCCGGGCGGCCGCTCGAGCGCCTCGGCCTCGCGGTGAGCTCCGGTTGGCGCTTCTTCGCCTACAAGCCCAACAGCGCGACCTCGTCCTCGGGGCCCTTCGGCGCCGTGTCCGCCTCGCTCGGCCTGACCGAGTCCGTCTCCGCCTCGGTCGGCTACTCGCTCTTCTACCGAGGCTTCGAGTCACCCACCTTCGAGCGCATCGACGGCGGCTCCTCCTCGAGCACCGACACCTTCACCCTCGTCCAGGGCGACGCGCTCCGCTCCGACCTCTTCCACGTCGCACGCGCGTCGGTCGGCTGGAGCGGCCCGGTCGTCCTCGACGTGGGCTACACGCTCTCGCTCAACCGCTCGAACTCCTACGGCCAGGAGCTCGTCCGCCACACCGTCGACGCCTCGCTCACCGCGCCGCTCCCGCTCGACCTGTTCGTCTCACTCCGCGGGCAGCTCCAGCGCACGAGCTACGACGACCCCGTCCTGCTCGACGCCAACTTCGGCATCGACGAGGACAACCGCAACGCGCTCGTCGTCTCGCTCTCGCGCGCGCTCACCGAGGCGTGGGACCTCGAGCTACGCTACAGCTTCTACACCCAGGAGTTCGGCGTCGGCTCGGACTACCGACGCCAGACGATCCTCTTCGCCCTGGGCTACACCTATGAAGACGAGTGACCTCCTCATCCTCGCGGTGTCCTGCCTGATCGGGTGCGCCGCGTCGGGCCCCGCCCGTGACACCTCCTCGCTCGAGGGCGTCGAGGACGTCGACCGCGCGTACTGGTCCTCGTGGACGCCCGTGCCGGACGCTCCGTCGACCGCCCCCACGGGCACCGCGGTCACCTTCGACCACTGGCGGCTGGACGCCGACGCCACCGCCGACCTCTGGTCCTCCATCTTCCCCGTGCTCGACGCAGCCCGCCTCTCGGGAGGCCCCGAGGTCGGACCCTCCATCGAACTCGCGCTCAGGGTCCTCGAGCCCGACGACGCCCCCGGCGGCGTCGTGACCTCGGATGTCGCGTTCGTCGTCTCCGCGCGCGATGCGGCCGTCCCCTGGGAGGGCGTCCTCGTGCGCCTGTGGCGTGAGCTCCCTGGCGGGGGCTCGCCTGGCGTCTGCGTCCTGCTCACTCGGCACGCCGACGGCCCCCTCGACGTCCCCTCCGTGGCCACCATCTGGGTCTCGCCAGGGTACGCCGAGCTCGCCCCCGCCACGCTCTCCGCCCGCGAGACCTTCGGCTCTTCTCCCGGGCTCGCCGCCCCCATCGACCCGGTCGACCCGCGAGATCCTCCCGCGACGCATCCCCTCGCGGGCGCGATCCTCGACGCGCTCACCCCCGCCGTATGGTCCGCGCTCACCCAGGAGCGCTACATCGATCCGACGCTCGGCGTTCTCGACCCCGCGCCAGCCACCGCTGAGCGCTTCGCGCCCCCCGAGATGTCCAGCCGCGACATCGAACAGGTCTTCTCGATGACGGCGTTCCTCCCGAAGATCCGCAGCGGCCGCTTCAAGCTCTGAGGTCTCTTTCCTGGTCCTGGCTCGCGCGCTCTTTCCTGGTCCTGGCTCGCTCACGCTCGCGGCGG
>CAJXPN010000589.1 GCA_913058025.1 uncultured Myxococcales bacterium
TCGGCAGCGTCAGATGTGTATAAGAGACAGCCCCACACGATCGCTCCCAGCCCGCCCCGCATCACGCACAAATGACCACGGGTCATGTGGTGTTGCTCTGCAACACCACATGACCCGTGGTCATTTGTATGCGCCAAACCGAGTGTTCATGCGCTACACTCCACACTGATACGCCGAGACCTCCCGAGAGGCAAGAAATCCGGCGACACCACGACGGCTGAGGAGCGGGCATGAAGAGGGCGAGGGACGAGGAGTCGAAGGCGCAGCGGAGGGAGTCGATCCTGACGGGGGCGACGGAGCTGTTCGAGCTCGCGCCATACGAGGATCTGACGATGTCGTCGCTGGCCAGGCACGTGGGGCTGGCCAAGGGGACGCTCTACCTCTACTTCAAGGCGAAGGAGGAGCTGTTCCTGGAGCTGCTCTCGAGGCAGCTCGTGGAGTGGCTCGACGACGTGAGGCGGACGCTCAGCGGTCCGACCGGGCCCCGAGACGTGGCGGGCGTGGCGGGGGCGCTGGCGTTGGCATTGGGGTCGAGGCCGACGCTGCTGAGGCTGATGGGGTTGCAGCACGCGACGCTGGAGCGGGGCGTGGACGCGAAGGCGTCGACGCGGTTCCGCCGGCGGTGGCGGCGACGCGTGCGTTGGACCTGGCGATGTTCCGCGTGGACTTCGTCGAGGAGCTCGCCTCGATGCTCGAGGCGACGCTGCGCGGTTCGCTGGTGAGCTGAGTCAGTCGAACTGGGGCTCGCGCTTCTCGAAGAACGCGGCGACGGCCTCGGTGAGCTCGGGTGAGGCGAGGCGCTCGATGAAGAAGGCCGACTCGGCCTTCATGACCTCCTCGAGGCGGTCCCGCTCGATGCCCTTGAGCAGCTTCTTTGTCAGTCGGACCGCCTCGGGCGGCCGCTTGGCGACCTGGCGCGCGCGCGAGAGCGCGTGGGCGTAGACGTCCTCGCCGGGGAGCACCTCGTTGACGAAGCCGATGCGCTGGGCGCGCTCCGGGCCGAACGTCTCGCCCAGCAGCAGCAGCTCGGAGGCGAGCTGGTGGCCGACCATGCGCTCGAGGATGAGCGACGAGCCCGCCTCGGGCACGAGCGCGAGGTTGACGAACGGCAGCTTGAACTTGGCGCGATCCGAGGAGTACACGAGGTCGCAGTGGAACAGCATCGTCGTGCCGATGCCCACGGCGTGGCCGTCGACGGCGGCGATGAGCGGCTTCTCGAACGTGAGCAGCCTCGAGAGGAACTGGAAGACCGGGCTGTCCTCGCCCGTGGGCGGGGTCTCCATGAAGTCCTTGAGGTCGTTGCCCGCGGTGAACACACCATCCGCGCCGCGCACCAGGAGCGCGCGGACGTTGCGGTCTCCGCTCGCCACGTCGAACGCCGCGCTCAACGCTTCGTACATCTCGAGCGTGAGCGCGTTCTTGGCCTCCGGGCGCGCGATCGTGATCTCCATGACGCGTCCGTGGACCTGCGTTGCGATGTGTTCGGACATTCGAGCTCCTGTGCGTGCGTTGAGGTGCGCCTCGGGGCGCGACCGCGACATCATAGCCCAGGCGACCGCGCGCTACTACGCTTGCCGCCATCGAGGCGGTGTTCATTATATGCAATCGCATACAACTGCGCGTCACCCTGATGAGAGCTCATAAGGGCGCCGCATCACGAGCGCCATCAACGGAGTCGATGTTTGAGAGAGATGGGAACAATGAGCGCGACCGAAAAGGGCGCGAAGGGGAAGGGCAAGAAACAGCCCGGTCGAGGCAACGGGCCTGCGTGGCGTGACGCCTCCGACAAGTACAGCGGCGGCGCCTACGCCGGCGTGTTTCGGTATTCACGCCGCGCGCTCGAGCTCGTGTGGTCGACGAACCGCGGGCTCACGATCGTGCTGGCGACCCTGACGCTGCTGGCGGGCGTGATGCCCGCCGCGATCGCGTACGTGGGGAAGCTGATCGTGGATCAGGTGCTCGAGGCGGCCGCCAGCGGGATCCCCGCGGACCGGGTGCTGACGTTCTGGTACGTGGCCGCCGAGGCGGGGCTCGTGGCGACGGTGGCCGCGTCACAGCGTGGCATCGGCGTGTGTCAGTCGCTGCTCAGGGCGCAGCTCGGGCACAGGGTCAACTCGATGATCCTGGAGAAGTCGCTGTCGCTGAGCCTGGCGCAGTTCGAGGACTCGGACTTCTACGACAAGCTCACGCGCGCCAGGCGCGAGGCGTCGTCGCGGCCGCTGAGCCTGGTGACCAAGACGTTCCAGCTCGTCCAGCACGCGATCGGCCTGATCTCGGCGGGCGCGCTGCTCGCGTCGTTCTCGCCGTGGGCCGTGCTCGTGCTCTTCGGCGCGGGTTTGCCCGCGTTCATCGTCGAGGCGAAGTTCAGCGGCGACGCGTTCCGCCTGTTCCGCTGGCGCTCTCCCGAGGCCCGCAAGCAGATGTACATCGAGACGGTGCTCGCGCGGGAGGACTACGTCAAAGAGGTCAAGCTCTTCGGGCTCGGGCCGATGCTGCTCGGGCGCTACAAGGAGATCTTCGAGCTCATCTACGGCGAGGACCGCGCGCTCACGCTCAAGCGAGGTGGGTGGGGTTACGCGCTCGGGTTGGTGTCGACGGCGGCGTTCTACGGGGCGTACGCCTGGGTCGTCTCGGACGCGGTCGCCGGAGACATCACGCTGGGCGACATGACGATGTACCTGCTGCTCTTCAAGCAGGGGCAGTCGGCGGTGGGCGCCGCGCTCAGCGGCATCGGCAAGATGTACGAGGACAACCTCTACCTGTCGACGCTCTACGAGCTCCTCGACGAGGAGTCGACCGTGCCGGACGGCGCCGAGGTCGCCGGCCCGGACCCCTCGGACGGGCTCCGCTTCGAGGACGTGTGGTTCTCCTACCCTGGCTCCTCCGAGTCGGCGCTCCGCGGGGTGAACCTGCACCTTCACCCCGGCCAGAAGCTCGCGCTCGTGGGCGAGAACGGCTCGGGCAAGACCACGCTCATCAAGCTCCTCACGCGCCTGTACGACCCGACCCGGGGTCGCATCACGCTGGACGGTCGAGACCTCCGGGAGTGGAACCCGCACGCGCTCCGCCAGCGCGTGGGCGTGATCTTCCAGGACTTCATGCGCTACCAGCTCAGCGCCGGCGAGAACATCGGCGTGGGCGACGTGGACAACATGGAGGACGCCGAGCGTTGGGACCTCGCGGCCGAGCGCGGCATGGCCAAGTCGTTCATCACGGAGTGGGAGGACGGCTACGACACGCCGCTTGGCCGCTGGTTCAATCAGGGCCGTGAGCTCTCGGGTGGGCAGTGGCAGAAGATCGCGCTGTCGCGCGCGTTCATGCGGCAGCAGGCCGACGTGCTCGTCTTCGACGAGCCGACCTCGGCGATGGACGCCGAGGCCGAGGCCCAGGTCTTCGATCGCGTGCGCGCGCTCACCGAGGATCAGATCGCGATCCTCATCTCCCACCGCTTCTCCACGGTCCGCATGGCCGACGAGATCGCCGTGCTCGAGCTCGGCGAGGTGACCGAGCTCGGGGACCACGAGGCGCTCATGGCCGCAGACGGCAAGTACGCGCGCCTCTTCAACCTCCAGGCGCAGGGTTACCGATGAACCGATCGCATGGCGAGCGACGCCGGGGTTGAGCGCGAGCGCTCGTGGGGCGAACATCTCACACTCTTATCGAGGAGGGTGAGGTGTTCGACAGGTTCGGTGACATCAGGAGCGAGCTCCACGGGGAGCCCTCGAGCGCGCGTTGGGATCGCCTGTGCGCCTTGCTCGACGGGATGGGCGGCGCGCACCTCTCCGGGCGCGTCCTCCCCTACGTGCGCGAGTCGCTCGAGCGTTGGCCCGATCGACTGCGCGTCGCGCCGAGGCGGTGGGTGGAGCGGCTGGTCTACTCGGGCCGCTGCGACCTGATCACGCTCACGAAGCGGGTGTCGTTCCGCCACCACCGGCTCCGGCTGGACACGCTCGAGGTCTTGCTAGGGAGCCCCTCGACGCGCGCGCTTTCGTTCGTGGATCTGGGGGCGAACGTCTCGGGCGCGCCCGCGCTCGAGATGGTTGCCGACTCGCCGGCGCTGCGCCAGGGGTCGGTCCGCGGGCTGGGCTTCTACGG
>CAJXPN010000590.1 GCA_913058025.1 uncultured Myxococcales bacterium
ATCTACACAGAGTAGATCGTCGGCAGCGTCAGATGTGTATAAGAGACAGCTTGAGCGCGCCGTCGATCGGAAGCCCCGGCCTCATCCCGACCAGCCGCCAGATGAAGCTCGGCCGGTCCTCGGGCACGTCCACCTTCGCGTTCTTGATCTGGGTCTTCTCCGCATCCAGCGCGACGAGCTGCTCCCTCATCTTCTTGAGCAGCGGGGGTTCCTTCCCCGGCGCCGCCGGCGGCAGCTTCTTGATCGTCTCGTTGATCGTCGCCATCCGCTTGTCGATCGCCTCGACCTCGGACGCGCTCACCGGCCTCGCGTTCACAAGACCCTCCCCTTCGGGCCTACCCCCCTTCTCGTACAACTTCAGGATCCCAAGGTAGCGGCCCTGGTCGAACACCTCGAGCGTGTGGCCCGCCTTCCCGACCTCGTAGATCTGATCGGTCTCGCGCGGATTCACACCGATCTGGGCGAAGTCCGCGCGCGGGTGCGCCCCAAGCAGTTCGGTCGCCAGCGCCAGCTCCCCCTGCACGAGCAACACCGTCACGTCCACGCCGCTCAGCTTCTTCAGCTCCCGGCCCACCGCCGCCGACGGGTCCGAGACCTTCACCCCCTCGATGCCCTCGTAGAGCGATGGCTGAGCCACCGCCACCACCGCCACCTTCACGCCGGACAGCTCGAAGACCTCGTGCCCTCTCAACGCGCGGCCAGACAGCTCGACGTTCGCGCCCATCGGCTCGATGCCGCCCTCGGCCATCTTCTCCTCGTAGTAGGTCACGCCGAACGCGAAGTCGTTCGCGCCCGGCACCGTCAGCTTCGTCCCCAGGCGCTTGTGCGCCTTCATCAGGAGCGTCGCCTTGCGGCGCTCCTGCTCCGCGCGGTGGTCCTCGATGTGAGGCTCCTCGAAGAGCAGGTCACCCGCCGCGATGATCGCGGTCGCAGGGTACAGCGCCCTGGCCTCCTCGACGTAACCGACCATCCTGTCGATCCCACCCATGAGGATGTCCGCGGTGCACCCGCACGGCTCGATGTAACCCTTCATCCCGCCGATCATCAGCAGCGCCGGCGCCTTGGGCCCGATGTCCCTGGGCTCGATCGAGCCGTCCGCGGGCACCTCGACACCGTCGGGCTTCATCTCCGTCCCCGCGTCGGCCTGCTGCGCGACGTCGGGCTTGGGTGTGGGGTCGGGCTCGGGCGAGGTCGACTTCTGACAGGCCGACGCGCTCAACGTCATCCAACACGCCACACCCAACGCCACCATCCCCGCACCACGCCACACGCCTCGCTCCGTCATTCGTCCGCTCCCTTTCGTCTATCGACTCGCGCGCAGCACGCGCCCCAAGTTCTCACGCTCCCACTCGAGCGCATCTTCATAACGCGGGTGAAGCCGTTCCAAATCCCTGAACGCCTTCGTGTGCACCTCCCGGCGCCCACCCACCACCTCGACGCCCACCACCGCGTGCACGAGCTCGTGGTACACCACGAACCCGACGAAGTAACCCGGCACCCACGCCTGATCCAACGCCGGATGCACGCGCACCATCTGCTGCTCGAAGTCGTAGCTCCCGAGGCGGATGCTCTTGGTCCCCTTCCCTCGACGCCCCCAACGGATCACCACGTCCTCGAGCTCGCCGACCATCAACAGGTCGCGCGCGCGCTCCAGGTGCTCCATGAGCTCGTGGTGCGTCCCCGCCGTGTCGAGCGACGACTGCTCCCTCACGTGGTCGATCACGCCCCGGTGCGTCGCCACGAACGCGCGCACGCGCTCGCGAGCGCCCGCCTCTCCCCTGACGAACCCCACCAACCACTCCGACGGCGCCCCGCGCGTCACGAACATGTGGTGCGCGCGCACCTCCAGCCGCCCCTCACGACGCTTCGCGCTCAGCATCCGCCTCCGGTTGTCCGTGACCACCAGGTCCAGCTCACCGAACGCGTCCTCGAGCGCCGCGTGCAGGTCACGCGCGGCCCCCAGCGCCTCGAACATCTGCTCCGGCTCGGCCGCCGGGAGCCCCGACGAGTCCAGCGTACCCCGCGCTCGCTTCCTCGCCTTCGCCTCGCTCGCCCACGTCAACAAATCCATACGCGTCTCTCTTTCTCTCTCTGGCTACGTATCGCTCTTTCTCTGGCTACGCATCGCTCGCGCGTCTCTCCCTACGTTCGAGGCGCGCGACCACGAACTCCGCTTCGCTGCGTTCGCTGCGATGCTGCGCATTTCGGCAGCGAATCAAACGTCCACGTGTTTCTTGTGAGAGGGCTCCTGTTACGAGCTGCTGAGGAAACAGGGGAGATCTCATTTCGGCAGCGAATTCGAATTTCACCTGAGCACCTGAGCCGAAGCTCTTGGCGCGGGCTGCGCAAAAAGCGGAGCCTCCTTTCACTCTAAACAACATTTAAGCCGTTGGAGAACCCATTCCAGGGTTCTGAAGCGAACCCTGGTTTCGACGAGCCGCTCACGTGAGCGGCTTTCGGGAGGGTCTCGAAGGGAGCGTTCGGCCATGGAAGGCACCCAGGAGGCGTTCTGCGGGCCTCGAGCTCGGCGTGGCTATTTACCTATTGCCTCCAGAACGTGCCCTCCAAGCCCCCTGGCGGCGCCCAGGTTCGACAGGAACTCCCACGCACATGCCCGCCCAGCCGACCGGAGCGCCCACGCGAACCCCAAGCCAAGAACAGCCTGAAGTGAAGCTGAGGTCCCTGCGAGGGGACCGCGGAGTGAGCGGGAGCGAACGGCCGCTGGGGGACCGTGCTGCAATTCCACCCCCAGCCCTCTTCCCAAACCGCGAACCCAAAGCCCACGCGACCTCTTGACACTTACATCACACGATGGAACTATCACCGCCATCGAACGACGAGGCGCCCCGACCCGGGGCGCCATGAATGAAGGAGCGGCACATGGCGACGGCGATCGAGGGAGCTCAGGGCAAGACGACGGGTGAGGCGAAGGGCAAGAGCCTTCTCAAGGCCCCGGAGGTCGCGTGGCCGACGCTGGCGCTGTTCGCGGTGGCGTGGCTCGGCTGGGCCGTGGTGGTCACGGCGACCTTCGCTGGCGCCATCGACCCCTGGATCGCGCTGCCGATCAACTCGGCGCTCGCCTTCGCGCTCTTCACGCCGATGCACGACGCCTCGCACAAGTCGCTCACGCGGGCGAAGCTGCCCAACGAGATCCTGGGGCGCGTCTGCTCGCTCGCGCTCACCGCGCCCTTCCCTGCGTTCCGCTTCCTCCACCTCCAGCACCACCGCCACACGAACCACGACCACGACGACCCCGACATGTGGTCGGGGCGCGGACCCTGGTTCATCCTGCCGCTGCGCTGGCTGAGCCAGGACCTGCACTACTACGCGTTCTACTTCGGGCGTTGGTCGGAGCGACCCGTCGCCGAGCGGCGCGAGACCGCGGCCACGCTCACCGCGTTCGCCCTCGTCGCGGCGCTCGCGATGTGGGCGACCTCGCCCGAGGTCGTCCTGCTCGGCTGGCTCGTGCCCGCGCGGTTCGCCATCGCGGGCCTCTCCTACGGCTTCGACTACCTCCCCCACCGGCCCCACACGATCACCTCCAAGGAGGATCGCTACCAGGCCACCAGCGTGCGCCTCAACCCGCTGCTCACGCCCGTGCTGCTCTATCAGAACTACCACCTCATCCATCACCTCTACCCTGGCGTCCCCTTCTACCGGTACGCCGCGGTCTGGCGTGATCGCGAGGTGAAGCTGCGCGCCAAGGGCGCCAAGGTCATCGAGTGAGGCACTGACGAACCCCGCGCGCGCCGAACCCCCTTGACACCGGGTGACAACGGCTGCCAAAACGTAGTCCATCGCAATCACGCTCCAAGGCTCGTTTGAGAGGCTCGAGATGGCTCGTCTTTTCGCAGATCTGCACTGTCACCCCGCCATGTTCCAGTTCAACCGCTTGCGCCACTCGAGCGACGACGGGCACCCGTCGACGTTCCACCCGTGGCGCCAGCTCGAGGAGGACCTCAAGGCGATGGACCGAGGCGCGCGCGCCACGGGTTACTCGCAGTCGGACATGGCGAAGATGTCGCGCGGCAGGTTGCGCGTGGTGCTGTCTCTTATACACATCTCCGAGCCCACGAGACAGGCAGAAATCTCGT
>CAJXPN010000591.1 GCA_913058025.1 uncultured Myxococcales bacterium
GAGATTTCTGCCTGTCTCGTGGGCTCGGAGATGTGTATAAGAGACAGGCGCTGGCTCGGGCTCGACTGGGACGAGGGCCCCGACGTGGGTGGCCCGCTCGGCCCTTACACACAATCCGAGCGCGTGGAGCTCTACGAGGTCGGCCTCTCGAGGCTCGTCGACGCCGGGCGCGCCTACCCGTGCTGGTGCTCACGGCGAGACACGCGGGAGCGCGCCGAGGAGGTGCGCGCCGCGGGCGCGACGCTCTCTCCAGGCGCCTACCCCGGGACGTGCCGCGGCCTCGACGAGGCCGCGCGCACGGCGCGCGCGGCCGAGCGCGGCCTCGAGCCCGTGTGGAGGTTCGACGTGGGCGAGCGCGAGGTCACCGCGCGTGACGAGCGGATGGGTGCGCTGCGCCAGCGGCTCGACCAGGAGGTCGGCGACGTCTTGATCAAGCGGCGCGACGGGTTCTTCGCCTACCAACTCGCCGTGGTCGTGGACGACGCGTTGATGGGGGTGACGGACGTGGTGCGCGGGGAGGACCTTTGGGACTCGACGCCGCGTCAGATCGCGCTGCACGAGGCGCTCGGTTTCGCGCCGCCGGACCTCTGGCGCCACGAGCCGTTGATGCTCGGTGAGGACGGCCGCAAGCTCTCGAAGCGTGACGGCTCCCGCTCGCTCGCCGAGCTGCGGCGGGATGGCGCGTCGCCTGCCCGCGTGGTCGGTGAGCTCGCCGCGTCGCTGGGGATGGTCGAGCGGGGCTCCGAGCTGGACGCAGCGGAGCTCCTCCAGGAGCTCCGCTGCGAACTCCAGGGAGGTTAGCCCGCGACCTCGAGGGTGTTCGCCGCGCGCAACCAACGCGGTGAAACCGTGCTCTCAGGCGGTCGAGCGCGGAAGAGGACGGAGAACGCGCCGCCGAGAAATAGAAAATAGTTCCAAGACGTTGAGTCCACGTCCATCGGATCGTATAGTGTATCCGGAGGGCATACCCCACCTACACATCACAGTGGCTCAGGAACGAGGACCAGGAAGATGGCGATCACCCCGCGGACAATTTTTACGAACCCTGCATCAGCGGCGCTGGCGGCGGCGTCGCTCTTCACCATGACGGCGGCGAGCATGTACGTGCTCAACACGTCGTGCAGCTCCAGCCCGTGCGAGATCACGGCCTCGGCGACCTACGAGTCGCCGTGCGCGTCGGTACGTGACGCGATCGGACCCGACGCCTCGTCGTGGTCCGAGTTCGGCTGGTTCACGTACGCGGAGTGCTACGGCGAGCAGAACGACTCGTCGAAGGTCGTCGAGGTCACCACGCAGGGGCTTCGCCACTACCCTGCGAGCTCGGCCCTCTACAACATGAAGGGCTACCATCAGATCAAGATGGGCGAGCACGCCTCGGCCGTGAAGACCCTCGAGGAGGGCATGCGCCGCGTGGGCCGCTCGGCCAACTCGGTGATGGCGAACAACCTCGCCTGGGCCGGCGTCTGGGCTCCCCGTGAGATGGACGCCTCGCGCGCCCGTCAGCTCTACAAGGCCTCGCTCGCGCAGGCCCCGAAGGTCTGCGAGACGCTCCACACGGGCATGTGGGTCGAGTACTCCATCGCCAAGACGACCGACGGCTTCGAGCGCGCCGCCGCGCTGCGCGCGTTCCATGGCCTGTCCGAGAGCTACGAGGTCTGCGAGGACCGCTACAAGGACGGTGAGTGGGACACGCTCATCGAGGTCCTCGGCGCGGCCGTGATCAAGGCCGACGTCGCCCGCGACCTCGACTGTGGCATGAAGGGCGCCTCCGAGAAGCAGCTCCTCCAGGAGGTCTCGGCCGAGCTCCGCAAGCGCTACCGTGGCTCCTCCATCGACGCGCTCTGCCGCGAGTCGATCCCCGTCGCCGCCGCGCACCACGCCTGCGTCGACCTCATCGACACGCAGGTGACCACGCTCCGTCGCGCCTCCCACTGACCTCGGGTCCGTAGGCGCCACACGACGAGGCCCTCGCTGCTCCTCCCCTGGAGGACGCGAGGGCCTCATGCGTTCTTGCTGGCGGCGTGCTCTTGACGCTCGGTGTCCTCGACGTGTTGAATGGCAGCACGTTGAAACACCGGGCGCCTCGCCCGAGCACGGACCCACGGCGGATCTCGATGACCACTCGCCCCGGTGGCCTCCACAGTTCCCGTCGCGCTCAGGCGCGAGCGACCGATGCGCCCGAGGCGCTCGCGGGGCGGGTCCTCGACGGCCGCTACCGACTCGACGAGGTCCTGAGCTCCGGCGGCATGGGCATCGTCTATCGGGCCCAACAGCTCAGCGTAGACAGGCCCGTTGCCATCAAGATCCTGCGCCCCGCGCTCGCCCATGAGCTCGACCTCATGCGCAGGTTCTCCCTCGAGGTCGACGTCAGCTCCCAGCTCGCCCACCCCCACATCGTCCCCGTCATCGACGCCGGGCGTGACCCCAGCGGCCTCGTCTACCTCGTCATGGAGTTCTTCGACGGGATGACCTTCCGCGAGGCGCTCCAGGGTAAGGAGCTCACGCTCGTGGAGATCCTCGAGGTCTTCCTCCAGACCTGCGACGCGCTCATCGAGGCCCACGGCGAGGGCGTCATCCACCGCGACCTCAAGTTCGACAACATCATGCTCCGCCGCCAGCGCGACGGGCGCCTCCACGTCAAGGTGCTCGACTTCGGCGTGGCCAAGATCCTCGGCGCCGACCACGACCTCACCCGCAACGGCCAGGTCCCCGGCACCCCGGGCATCATCGCGCCCGAGCTCGTGGACATGCAGAAGCCCTCGCCCCGCTCCGACATCTACAGCCTCGGCGTCCTGCTCTACACGTCGCTCACTGGCAAGGCCCCCTTCTCCGGGCACAACGACCTCGAGCTCATGCGCGCCCACCGCTACGACGAGGTCCCCAGGCTCGAGGAGCACGTCCAGGCTTACGTCCCCGATCGGCTCATCGAGCTCGTCTACATCATGATGGAGAAGGACCCCGACCTGCGCCCCCAGGACGTCGTGGACCTGCGCGAACGCCTGGAAGGGCTCGCTCGGACGTGCCGCACGAACCTGCTCGAGGTCGAGTCGTACGTGCCCCCCTCCTTCGAGGCCCCCGGCTCACGCATGACCCGCGCGTTCAGCCTGAGCGCGCCCGACTCCCACCTCGCGGATCTGTCCGGAGAGCGCTCCGCCTTCGACCCCGAGAGCGCCGCGGACGTCCTCGACCGGCCCGAGCGCGACGTCCTGCTCGTGCCCGCCTCCGTCGTGTCGATGCTCTCGTTCATCCTGATCGTGCTCGTGCTCGTCATCATCGTGCTCGTCTACCAGCTCATCAAGACGGGCTCACCCACCTGAGCCCTTCGACCTCTCCACAGGAGTGCTTAGAATCACTCCCCGTCGCGCGGCGCCCGGAGCCACTACGTCCTCGCGCCCGACCCACACCCTCCCGCGAAAAGAGCGAATCATGGACATCGTGCGTTACGAACTCGACAACGGACTCAAGGTCATCCTCCAGCCCAACCGCGCCGCGCCCGTCGTCGCGTGCAACGTCTGGGTCGGCGTGGGAAGCGCCGACGAGGAGCCCCACGAGGCCGGGCTCGCCCACGTCCACGAGCACATGCTCTTCAAGGGCACCGAGCGCCGCGGCGTCGGCCAGATCGCCCGCGAGGTCGAGGCCGCCGGTGGACACATCAACGCGTTCACCTCCTTCGACCAGACCTGCTACTACGTCGTCATGAGCAGCAGGTTCTTCGAGTCCGGGCTCGACATCCTCTCCGACGCCGTGCGCAACTCCGCGTTCGACGCCGAGGAGCTCTCCAGCGAGCTCGAGGTCATCCAGGAGGAGATCAAGCGCGGCGAGGACAACCCCTCGCGCGTCGCCTCCCTCAAGCTCTTCGAGACCTCCTACTCCACCCACCCCTACCGGCTTCCGGTGATCGGCACGAGCGAGTCGGTCGACTCGTTCGGCCGCGAGAACGTCGTCGACTTCTTTCACAAGCACTACGTGCCCGACAACGTCGCGGTCGTGCTCGTGGGGGACTTCGACGAGGCGCACGCGCGCGCCGAGGTCGAGCGCTGCTTCGGCGACTGGGGCCGCGGCGACGGCTACGCCCGCGTCACGCGCCCCGAGG
>CAJXPN010000592.1 GCA_913058025.1 uncultured Myxococcales bacterium
TCGGCAGCGTCAGATGTGTATAAGAGACAGCGTAGCGCAGCGCGAGGAACGCGTCGAGGCCGGGCCGGAGCTCCTTGCCCGCGCTCAGGCTCGCGTCGATGATGCCGCCGATGACCTCGTTCTCGAGGTCGCCGTTGAGGATCCTGATGGCCGCGTAGAAGCCATCGACCTCCGCGCCGAGCCACCAGCCGTTGTCGAAGTTGTAGCGCGCCCTCGCCTTGAGCAACGGCACGGGGCCGAGGTTGCGCGAGTTGCGCACGAGCGTCATGTCGCGCGTGATGAAGTCGAGCTCGGCGACCCTCATCTGGAAGCCGCCGCCCAGCCCGAGCAGGAACTTCTCCGTGTTGAAGAGGTTGTACTCGTAGGAGAGGCGGTAGAAGTCGAAGCCGTAGCGCCACTCGATGGGCGTGCCGTCGGCGAACGTCGCGTCGTCGATGACGACGTCACGCTGGAGGCGCGCGCGCCCCGTGAGCTGGAGGGGCTGGTACAGGAACGTCACGTTGTGACGCCCCGAGAAGAGCGCCTCGACCGACAACCTCATGAACGGGTTGAACAGCTCATCGTCCCCGTCCTCGATGTAGTCGAAGTTCGTCCCGTTCGTGCCCTGCTGGAGCTCGTTCTGGACCGTCGAGAGCAAGCCGAACTCGGTCACCAGGTTGAGCTCGAGATCCCTGGCCTCCACATCCTGCGCCGCCGCCGGCGCCGCCACCACACACACACTCAGGGCGCACAGACACGCCACGACATCCATCTTCATCACACACCTCTTGTCATCTATTGGTCAGCCTGCCTAACAATCGTTAGGCAACCCGGCGTTTAGATGTGCGAGGTCGAAAAGAGGTGCGGTCTCACTGACGATCGAGGAGCGGTTTGAGCTGCTCGGAGCCCACGCGGTAGTCCGTGCCGCAGTAGTCGCAGTGGATGTCGAGGACCTCGCCGCTCTCGATCATCTCGGCGATCTCGTCGCGCCCGAGCGTGGTGAGCGCGCTGACGATGCGGACCTCGGAGCACGTGCAGCCGTGGTGGACCTCGGTCTCCTCGAGCACGGTGTAGGGGAAGTGCTCGAGGAGGACGTCCGACACGGCGATCGGGTCACCGCCCGCCTGCTCGAAGAGTTCCTGAGCCGACGGCATGTGCTCGAGCCGCGCGGTCAGCATCGCGAGCGCCTCCTCCGTGCACTCCGGGAGCAGCTGGATGATGTAGCCCCCCGCGAGCGCTGGCGCGCCGTCGTCGTCGAGGACGCACGCGACGTCGATGACCGAGGTGACCTGCTCGGACGAGGCCATGTACACGTTGAGCGCGCCGGAGATCCTGGACTGATCGGAGGCGGCCACCAGGCCCTGGTTGAAGTCACCGCGCGGGAGCAGGCGCATGACCTGGAGCGTGGAGTCGGGGCCGAAGCCGACCTCGACGCCCTCCTCCGCCTGGACGAGCCCACGCACGAGCCCGTCGGGGTAAGAGTCCGCGACGACGCTGCCGCGGCTCCCGTCACGCAGGATGAGCTGGACGCGGTAGTTCGGGGCCATCGTCTCGCGCACGAGCACGACCCCCGTCATGATCTCACCGAGGAGCATCGCATGCTCACCCGAGACGCCCTGCGCGCGCGCGCCGTCTTTGGCGAGCTGGGTCGTCGAGAGGACGATGAGCCGGAAGGCGAAGTCGTTGGTCATCAAGCGTACGACGTGGTTCTTCATGATCGCGTTTCCTTTCCTTTGGCGGCGCGTGTTCGTGCAGGCGATCCCGCGCTCGTGTCGGCATGACACGGGCGCGGCGCGCGTGGAGACGAGACAATCGAGCCGCGGTGCGATTTATTCGCGCGGTGATCGGGCGCGAAGAGCGTGGAGGATAAGCACGAGGCCGCCCCGAGTAAGGGGCGGCCTCGTGAGGTCGTGATCGGTCGTGGGGGGCGCCGGGGTCAGGCGTCCTCCTCCGCGCGCATGCCGCCGAGGCGATCGTAGTGGCGGTAGCCGAGCTGCGAGAGGGCCTCGGGGGGCGCCAGCCCGATGTCGACGAGCGTCTTGGTGCCGTAGGTGCCCGCGAGGACGGGGGGCGAGTAGGCGGAGACGGTCTCGGGGGACTGGAAGCGGTCGAGGGGGAAGAGGAGCTGCTGGGCGTGGAGGTGGACGAAGTGGGCCATCGACACGCGCGAGAAGCCGGGGGTCGCCGGCGCCTTGATGACGTGGGGCGTGGCCAGGTAGGTTCCGCCGGTGAGGATCTCGAGCTGCTGGCCGACCTGCGCGACGATGCAGCCCGCGGGGGGCTTGCCCTGGAGCATCTGGCCGCGGGGGTGCTCGTCGGTGGGGCGAGTGCGCAGGTAGAGGCCGGAGACCTCGTCGGGCTTGGCGGTGTAGCCGCCCTCGGGCGCGAGGAAGCGCCCGCCGGGGAGCAGCGTCAGGAGGTTGAAGTCGGTGTGCTCCTCGCCCCAGAGGACGTTGGCGTCGATCTGGGCGTCCTGCAACGGCAGGTAACGCAGCGAGCGGGTGACGTGGGGGCCGCCCCAAACGGACGCCTCGAAGCGGTAGGGCTCGAGCCCGAGCGCGCGCGCGGAGCCACGCAGCAGGGAGAGGCCGATCTCGTGGAGCTGGTGGCCGATGCCGAGGTAGCGCTCCTTGAAGGTCTCGGCGTCGTCGGGCCAGACGTTCTCAGCGTAGATCTGAGGGTACTGGAGGCGCGCGGTGTCATCGAGCGGCTCGGGCGCGGCGAAGTAGCACTCCTTGAAGTCGGGCTGGCCGCCCGAGACCACCGCGCGCTCGGTGTTGGGAGGGGTCCAGCCGCGCTGGAACCAGATCTCGTGCATCGAGACCTTCTCCTTCTCGGCCTGGGGGCGGTCGGTGAACTCGAGGAAGGAGTCGTAGAACGACTCGAGGTCGGCGGCGTCGATGCCGTGGTTGCGTATGAAGACGAGGCCGAAGTGTCCGAAGCCACGGTTGAGCGCCTCGCTGGCGCGCTGCTGGCGATCGGCTCTGGGGCTGTGGAGATCTGCGAAGTCGACGACGGGGATATCAGGCTGACTCATCGCGTCCTAAACCCTCTCGAGAGGTGCGTGATGCGAGGCGCCGGTGAGGGCGACCCGCGGGGTGTTTTTCGGGGCCGGGGATCTTCAGCGCTTGCTGAACATGGAGCTAAGGGCGTCCTTGACGAGCTGGACGGCGCCTGCCTTCTCAGGGGGCGGGACGTACTCGCGCTTCTCGCGGATCTTGACCTCGCTGGTCCACTTCGGGAACTTCCCGACCTTGTCCTTGTAGAACTCGTGGAAGACCATGAAGTCGGCGTCGATGTCGCCGGTCGTCATGACCGCAGGGCCGAAGCCTGCCTGCTTCTTGGAGAAGTCGAGGTAGCTCATCACGATAGGCACCTGGGCGCCATGCGCGATGTAATAGAAGCCGGTCTTCCAGCCGTCGGTGTGCTTGCGCGTGCCGGCGGGGGGGATGGCGAGGGCGAGGTCGTCGCGCTCGGCGAAGACGTCGACGACCTGCTGGACCATGCCCTTGGCGGCGGTGCGGTCGACGGGGACGCCGCCGAGCCAGCCGAAGAACGGCCCGCCGAGCCCGCGAAACAGCGTGTGCTTCCCGAGCCAGGAGATCCTCAGCCCGGACACATAAGCGCACCCGAGCATGAGCGGGAGGTCCCAGTTGGAGGTGTGCGGCGTCGCCAGGATGACGTACTTGCCCCCGGCCGGTCGGCCCTCGTCGTGGAAGGTCCAGCCAGTGACCTTCAGGAAGGCCTTGCCGATGTAGTAGGCCAGGTCACGCTTCTGGCGGTGGACGTCGTCGTCTCTGACGTTCAGGCTCATATCGGGTCGCTCTGGTGAGGTCGCCACGGCCGAGTTCCGGCGCGCGCGAGCGGTGGGTCGTGCGTGCGCCGCGCCGCCCGTTCGGAGGGCGCCACGCGCGCCAACCTTCGCAAGCGTGGGAGGGGGCGTCAAGCGGGGCGGACGTCTCGAGGCGCCCGATTGAACCAAACGGTCAAGCGGAGCGGCGGAGAGGGACGGAGGGCGAGCACCAACGCGGCTGCCCTCCCCGCCGCCGGGCCAGGGGCCCTTGGCGTTCCCCGCTGGGGAACTGTGTAACGTGCAGGGATCGTGGTTGGTGGT
>CAJXPN010000593.1 GCA_913058025.1 uncultured Myxococcales bacterium
AGTAGATCGTCGGCAGCGTCAGATGTGTATAAGAGACAGCCCCTGGCCCTGCTCGTACTCGTTGACGATGACCTGATCGGGCGCGCGCGCGAAGTGACCCTCGCGCTCGAGGCGCGAGGCGAGCGGCGCGAGCCAGCCCGGGAGCGGCTCGGGCTCGACATCCTCGCGCATCGCCGCGCGCCGGTAGTCGTACTCCAGGCCGTAGTGCTGAACGCGGCGCGAGATCGTGGTCGACCACTCGGCCGCGTCGACCTGCGCGAGCAGCGCGCCGCCTCCTGTCACGTCCAGGTAATCAGAAACGTAGTGGAGCCCCTGGGGCCAGGCCTCGTCGCGCACGCTCTCCTCCTCGTGTGGTCGCACTCGCACCTCCTCGCGCGAGCGGTGACAACCACGAGGTCGCGACCTTTCATTTCTGGCGGCCCACACGAATAAGCCGCGTGAACACACGTCAACGAGGCATGCCCATGGAAGGCGAGGCGAGCGGCGTATGTTCGTACTCACACAAGGAGAGACCATGACCACGTCCGACACCCCGACATCGCGGGGGAAGACGCTCTTCGTGAGCGACCTGCACCTTACGCACGCGGACCTCTACGCGAGCGGGCTCGCGTGGTTCGACCCGACGGCGCACCTGGCGCGCCTCGTCCGGTTCATCGAACGAGAGGTCGTCGAGCGCGCCAGCGAGGTCGGCAGGCTCGTGCTCCTGGGCGACACGTTCGACACGTGGCAGACGCCCATGGGCGAGCGGCCGAAGAGCTACGCCGAGGTCTTCGAGGGCAACGTCGAGGTGCTCGCCGGGCTCGCGCGCGCGATCGAGCGCGGCGTCGAGGTGATCCTGACGCGCGGCAACCACGACTGGGACCTGGCCGAGGGAGACCTCGCCGAGGTCCTCCCCGGCGCACGCCTGGTCGACGACGTGCGCACGCGCTACGCGCACGCCGAGCACGGGCACGCGCTCACGATGTTCAACTCGGGCGACATGGACGCGATCGAGGGGCGGCCGGCGGGCTACTTCTTCGGGCGGTTGGGCGAGGAGCGCCTGCCGGGCGGACACTCCGTGTCCGGGGTCGCCGGCTACATCCAGCGCGGCGCGCTCAACGCGCTCCACCGCCCGGACTTCCTGGGCAAGGTCTTCGAGGTGATCTTCGAGGTCGCCGGCGTGCGCGACGAGGAGGAGTTCGTGCTCGAGCGTGGCGAGGTCGTGACCGCGGCGCAGGTGTGCCAGCGCTACGCGCTGAGCAGCGAGGATCTCGCGGTGAGGGAGCGGTTGTGGAGGTTGACCCAGCGCCCCACGAACATGCGCGGGACTGCGCGTCGGCGGCTCGAGCGCGAGCACAAGGAGCTCGTGATCTTCGGCCACTCGCACAACGCTCGCCTTGGCCGCACCCGCGCCGGCGCGCTCTACGCGAACTGCGGGGCGTGGTGCCAGGAGGACGCGCACGCGATCGAGCTGTACGAGGACGAGGGCGGCGCTCGCGTGGCGCTGCGAGGCGTGCACGAAGACGGGACGATGGAGACGCTGCGCGTGTTCCCGCTGGCGGCGCGCTGAGGTCGCTTCGACGTGGTGAAGGGGGCGGACGAGAAAGGGAGAGGACCCATGACAAAAGTGTCATGGGTCCTCTCCCTCTCTCGCTCACGCCTGATGTTCGACTCAGAGGAGGTGACCCGACTTGTCACGCTTGGTGTTCAGGTAGTCCTTGTTGAACGTATTCGGCGCGATCTTGATGGGGATGCGCTGGTCGATGGGGATACCGGAGCGTCGGAGCCCCTCGACCTTGCGGGGGTTGTTGGTCATGAGGACGACCGACTCCGGCCCGATGATGCGCAGCATCTCGGAGGCGATGGAGTAGTCGCGCATGTCGTCGTCGAAGCCGAGGTGGAGGTTGGCCTCGACGGTGTCCATGCCGCCGTCCTGGAGCGAGTACGCCTTGATCTTGTTGGCGAGGCCGATGCCGCGGCCTTCCTGGCGCATGTAGAGGATGATGCCCTGGCCTGCCTCGTTGATCTCCTTGAGGGCGTGCTCGAGTTGGGGGCCGCAGTCACACTTGAGCGAGCCGAAGACGTCTCCGGTCAGGCACTCGCTGTGGATGCGGCAGAGGACGCCCTCGACCCCGGAGACGTCGCCCTTGACGATGGCGACGTGGTCCTTGCCGTCGTGGTTGTTCTTGAAGGCGACGATATGACACTCGCCCCACTTGGTCGGCAGCTTCGCCGTGGCGAAGTGCTCGACGACGAGTTCTTGTAGGGGCTCGTCGTCGGCCGGCGAAGCGTTGAGGTGGGCGATTTTACGTGTAATCTGTTGCTGCATGGTGACTCTCCTGAGTGAACACGGCGTGAGCGCGCGCGTCCGAAATCGAGGACGCTCCGGCACCAAGAATCAACCATTGGTGGGCATCCACAACGAAACCTAAACACCTTCGCGGTGTGGGCTCGCCCCGGCCGAACCGAGGCTCCAAATTTTCATTTGCGGCCGCCTCCGAGACAGTGCCTGCGAGTGACGCGTGGTCATCGAGGGCGCCACGGAGGCGGCGACGTTTCGCGGCGAGCGCCCCGGACCATGTGGGTTCGGGGAGCGCGCGAAGGGAAGCGAAGGGTGCTGAGTTCAGCGCGGACGCGGCCCTCTACATACTAATATGCAGCCAAGGGCGCGCGAGGTTCAACCTGAGCGCGACTGAACGCCTCGGCGGCGCGGATCGTGGAGCCCACGGCCTCGACGACGACGGGGACCATGTCGGCCCGGTGGCCGCCGAGCGCGCCGAAGTAGTGGTGGCGATCCTGGGCGTGGAAGATCGCGGGCGGGTAGTCGTGGCTCAAAAGGATGTAGTTGAGCATGAGGCGCCCGACGAAGCCCGTGCGCTCGTCGAAGGGGAACACGTGCATGAACTCCCAGTGCGCGAGCGCGGCGGCGTGCACGGGGTGAAGGCTCTTGAGCTCGGCCTCGTAGAGATCGATGAACTTGCGGAAGTAGTACGAGATGGAGGAGGCGGGCGAGACGTCGAGGTTGTAGACGCCCGGCGACGTGTCGCGCTTACGGTAGCGGCCGGCGCAGGCGTCGTCCTCGTCGCAGAGCGCGGCGTGGTGATCCTTGAGCCAGTCGAGCGTGAGGGCGGGGCGCCCGAAGGCGGCCTGGCGCTGGATCTCACCGAGCGAGGCGTGCAGCCTGCGCAGAGAGTTCTGGGTGCGGCCGTCGCAGTAGTTGCGGCAGGGGCGGCCCTCCAACGCGCGGTGGATGTCGGCCTCGCTCAGGACGACGCCTTCGATCGCGTGCTCATGGTAGAGCCAGGAGATCGAGGCGCGGTCCATGAACTCTCGTCGTTCACGCGAGGTCATCGCGTCGAAGGTCGAGCGGTGGTAGTCGATCTCGAGGTAAGCAAGCTTCATGGCGCGCTCCTGTGTCGGCTTCGGGCGTGGCGCTGCCCCGTTCGGGTACACGCTGCCAAACAAATGCACGGCATGTGCCAGGTGCCTCAGGGCCCAGAAAAAGACCACAAGACCCACCGAACGCCCCCATTACGATCAAAAAACAACACACAAGCAGGACATCCAGTGCGGGTTGGAACTCCGAACATGACATCGATGTCAGTGAATGGAGCGCCGCGTTTGGTGGGCTGTCGAGGTAGGTGCTCGGAGGTCGCAATGAAACATGGCGTTCGGCGTTCCAGTGGACTATCCTCTCCCGGTTCAACCCAAGGGATACGTCGCATCACGGCGTACAGATCCGACCGGAGGTCGCACGAGTGGGAAGAGGAGCACGCGAAGACATGCTCGTGGTTCAGCAGCACGTAGCGCTGCTGCTCTTCGAGAGCGAGGCGATCCTCGAGGAGACGCTGCGTGAGCTGCCGCTCGATGGGCTCGCTTGCCAGCGGCTCGGGCCGAGGGCGATGGTGGCACCAGCCGAGAGCGCCGAGGCGATCGAGCGCGCGCTCCACGCGCGTGGCGTGTACCCAAAGGTCGTGCGACCACGACGTGAGGAGGAGGCGTGAACCAGCAACCGACGGGCAAAGCACAGCGCGGCCCAATGGGCCGGGCCGAGTTCGAGGCGTGTGCCGACCATGGCTGGTCGAGCGGTACGCTTCGCCAATGG
>CAJXPN010000594.1 GCA_913058025.1 uncultured Myxococcales bacterium
GCTCGTATGCGTGGCGCGTCGTCGAGCACGTCACGCCTCCCCCGGCCACGCTCGACAGGCAGCGCCAGCGGGAGGTCGCCGCCGAGCTCTTGCGCACACAGGAGATCTCACCGGCCGCGCTCGAGATGTTGGGCCGCGCGCGCGCCGCGCTCGCGTCTGCCAAGGGCGGCCCCGAGCAGCTCTCGTCGCGCCCCAGGGAGGTCCTCTCCGAGACACGCGGCGCGCGCGTCATCCACACCGGCCCGTTCACCCCCAACTCGAACATGTTCGTCCCCAAACTCGGCGTTCACGAGCCGCTGTCCTCCTTCGCCTTCGGAGGATCGCTCGAGCAGCCGGTCAGCGAACTCGACCCGCCGCTTCGTGGTGATCAGTCACTCCTCGCCGCGCGGATCGTCACGCGCGAGCGCCCGGCGCGCGCGACCTTCGACGCCGACTCGGACGCCAACATGAAGGCATTCCTCGCCACGCTCGAGCCCCAGATCGTCGACATGAAGATGAACGAGTGGTTCGACGCGCACGGCGTCCAGCTCGACCTCCGGCCGCTCAGAGAACGCTACGGCATCGAGCGCAAGCCCGGGTCGGCGCCACCGAACATCGTCATCCAGAACGAACCGAAGGCGCCGTGAACCGATGGGGAGGGCTCAGCCCTCCTCGTCGGCCTCGTCCGCGAGCCACGCCCCGCCGATACGAGGCTCGGGAGCACTCCATGGCCAACTCGGGTAGTGCACCTTCACGAGCGTGAGCCCGTGGGGCGGCGCCGTCTGGCCAATGTCCTTGCGGTCGCCGCCCTCGAGCGCGCGCGCGACGTCGGCCACCTCGATGTGGCCCCTCCCCACGTCGACCAGCGTCCCCGCGATGATCCGCACCATGTACTTCAGGAACGCGGTTCCCTCGACCTCGATGCGCAGGCCGTCCCCTTCCTCGTGGACGTCCACGCGCCAGAGCTCTCGCACCGTCGTCTCGCTCTGGCAATCCGATGCCCGGAACGCCGCGAAGTCGTGCACGCCCACGAGCAGCGCCGCGGCCTCTCGAACCCGCGCGAGGTCCAGCCTCGCGCGGACGTGCCACGCGCGCCGCCGCGCGTGCGGGTTCACGAACCGGTGCGCCCAGATCCTGTAGTGGTAGATCTTGCCGCGCGCGTCGTGGCGCGCGTGGAACGTGTCGTCGACGGGCTCGGCCCGGACGACCGTGACGTCGTCCTCGGTCAGCCCGTTGAGCCCACGCACGAGATCCCACGGGCTGCGATCCTGGGAGAACACGAGGTGGGCGACCTGACCGAGCGCGTGCACGCCCGCGTCGGTGCGAGAGGCCCCTTGGACCTTGACCTCACCGCGGCCCATCCCCAGCAAGCGCTCGGCCGCGCGCGTGAGGTCGCCCTCCACCGTGCGCACCGTCGGCTGGATCTGCCATCCGTGAAACGCGGCGCCGTCGTAGGCGATCATCAGACGAAACTTCGGCATCTCATCAAAACTCGAACGCGAGGCCGAAGAGCAGCTGGTCGTCGCTCAGGTCGAAGCCAGGCCCGCCGAACCCGTCGACGCGGCTGATCATGTACTCCGCGAAGAAGTAGGTGTTGTTCACGCCCCAGTTCAGGTCGAAGATCGCCGCGGTGCGCGGTGAGATCACGTCGAGGAGCAGGTTGAGCCCGAGCGACGCGTGCCACCCGGCCTTGGCGCCCTCGCCCTGGAACCCGTCCACCGAGGCCGTCTCGCCGGAGCCGTCCGTGACCCACCAGAGGTGGTAGTCGAGGCCGGCCTTGAGCACGGGCACCAGCGGGATGCCGTGGTGGATCGCGCTGTAGTCGTAGCGGTAGACGATCGAGGCGCGCAGCGGGATCACCGAGAAGCTCGTCTCGCCGGGGACCTCGTCCCCGGACACTCCATCCGCGCTGCGGATGTCGCCCGTGGTCGACGCGTAGCCCGCGTGCAGGCCCAGGCCGAGCTTGCCGATCCCGTCGTACAGGTACAGATCCCACTCCGCCTCGAGGAACCAGAGGTCGTCGGCGTAGTAGTCGGCGAACGGCGTGGCGCCGCCGAACTCGGAGTCGATCATCGGCTGGTAGCCGCCGAACTTGACCTCGGCGATCCCGCTGACCGGGCTCTCGGCCCAGGCGGTCGTGCTCACACAGAGGGTCGCGACGCACGCGAGCGCTGCGGCGTGAAGTCGTGTCATCGCTGCCTCCTGACGCGCGCGAGCGCGACGAACCCGAAGAGCATCATCAACCACGGCGCGCGGCCGGGCGACCCCGCTGGCGTGTGCGCGCAGTAGCCGCCCTCCTCCTGGCCGCCCGCCTCGCGGTAGGCCTCCCAGAAGTCGATCGTGTCGACCACGGTCGTCTCGACAGCGTCGCTGAGCTCGCTGTAGTTACCCGCCTCGTCCCTCGCCGCCAGCGCCACGTAGAGCGTGACCTCGGGCGTGAGGTCGGCGGTGACGTCCTGGCTGTTCGACTCGTTGTCTGCCACGCGCTGGAGCTTCGCGCTGGAGAGCGCCTCGGTGACCTCGGTCGGGAGCACGCCCCCGCTGAAGGACGCGGTCGCGTACACGAGCGCGTACTCGTCGAGGTCCCCCGAGCTCGAATCCTCCCAGCTCACGCTCACCGTGCTCTCGGTCGCCAACGCCGTGACCGACGTCGGCGCGTCCGGGCGCGTGGTGTCCAGGACGAACCGCATGTCCGCCGTGGAGAACGCGCCCTCGGTCGAGCGGTCCGCGTCCCACGTCAGGCGCACGAAGAACTCCGCGTCGTCCTCGACCGTGGCGCAGTCGACGGGGTCCGAGATCTGGAAGAGCTCACGCGCGCTCAGCGACACCTGGATGGCGGTCGTCGTGATCGTGAGGTCCTCGTCCCGGTCCAGCGTCGTGCACACCTCGTTGCCCGCGCAGCTCACGGCCGTCGTGCTGTCGCGGTCGACGCTGAACGTGTACGCGGCCTCGAAGAGGTCGTCGGCCAACACGTCGGTGAACGACCTGGAGGTGGTGAACTGGACTGTCAGCTCGGCGTCCTGCTCGATCGCGTCGACGCACTCGTCGACGCCCATGAACGCCGTCGTCTGCGCATCGTCGAGCTGGTAGACGTAGCGGCTGAAGCCGCTGACCTGGGTCAGCGTGACCTCGGTGCCCGTGGTGGGCGTGAGCGCGAACGCCGGGGCGGCGCACGCGAGCGCGCCGAGGGCGGCCAGCGCGCTCGCGCAGGCTCGAGTACTCATGATCCTCATTTGGCTCCTTGCGACGCGCGCGACACGAGCGCCTCGGCGATCTGCACGGCGTTGAGCGCCGCGCCCTTTAGAAGGTTGTCGGACACGACCCAAAGGTGCAGCGTCCTCGGTCTGTTCAAGTCTTGTCGGACGCGGCCCACGAAGACCGCGTCCTCCCCCTCGGACATCCTCGCGAGCGGGTAGCCCGCGCGCTCGGGGTCGTCCACGAGCGTGACCCCGGGCGCGTCGGCGAGCAGCGCTCGCGCGGCCTCACCGGTGAGCTCCGCGCCGAGGTCCAGCGTGATCGACTCGGAGTGTCCCCGCACCACGGGCACGCGCACGCACGTCGCCGAGACGTCGAGCCCCGGCGCGCCCATGATCTTGCGCGTCTCGTGGAGCATCTTGAGCTCCTCGCGGGTGTAACCACCCTCCACGAACACGTCGATGTGGGGCACGACGTCGAACGCCAGCGGGTGGGCGAACTTCGCGCGCGTGACCTCGGAGTCGTCCCCGCTCAGGTACGCGTCGACGTCCCCCATCAGCTCGTCGATGCCCTGCTGCCCGGCACCGGACGCGGACTGGTACGTGCTCACCACGACCCGCTCGATGCCCGCGGCGTCGTGGATCGGCTTGAGCGCCACGACCATCTGGATCGTCGAGCAGTTCGGGTTCGCGATGATCCCGGCGTGGCCGTCGAGCGCCTCGGCGTTGACCTCGGGCACGACCAACGGCACGCCCTCATCCATGCGCCACGCGCTGGAGTTGTCGACCACGATCGCGCCCGCCTCCACGAACCTCGGCGCCCACTCCTTGCTCGTCGAGCCGCCCGCCGAGAACAGCGCCAGGTCGACGCCGGACAGGTCCGCCTCGGCGAGGTCCTCGACCACGAC
>CAJXPN010000595.1 GCA_913058025.1 uncultured Myxococcales bacterium
GCGCGGAAGTACTCCGGGTCGTAGTCCTTGCTGCGCGCGTCGTGGTTGCGCACGACCACGCAGATGGGGGACCCGATCGTCTTGCCCTCGAAGATCCCGCTGAGGATCTCCGGCGAGTCCTTCTCGCCGCGGCCCGTCGTGATCTTCGACTGCCCGGGGCGGCGGCGGCCCAGGTCGCGCATGAAGTCCTCGACGCTCAGCTCGATCCCGGACGGGACGCCGTCCACGATCGCGCCCAGCGCGACGCCGTGCGACTCACCGAACGTGGTCACCGTCAGCATGCTCCCGAATGTGTTCCCTCTCATCGTATGTCTCTCCAGGTGTCCGTGTGCCGTGTTCGAGTGCCCGCTCGGGCGCTCACTTTGATGCGCGCTGGCGGGCCCAGAATGCACGCTGTGCGTGCGCTTGCGCTTCGAAGAACGTGTCCCCGATCAGGTGCGTCGGCCAGCCGGGCGCGCGCCGCACCCCCGTGTAGTGGAGATCCACCCACGCCTCGCGCTCGGGGGAGCCTACGTACACGTTGTCGGCGTCGCCCGCCGCGTTCACCACCAGCGTGACCTTCGCGGGGGCGTCTTCGCCCCAACCCTCACGCGCCGACGCGTGGTGCGCCAGCCTCCATGCAGACGCCCGGATCGCCCTCACGACCGCGGGGGAGACGCCCCCTTTGCCTATCACGGCGACGTCGCCAGGGCTCATTCCGCGCGCCTCGAGCGCTGCCAACGTCGCGCGCATCCCGACCTCGTCCGTGTCCGTGCAGGTCCAGGAGTCGCCGTCCCATCGGAGCGTGTTCGCTGCGCCCAGACGCTCCGGGTTGCGCACCGCGCCCCTCTCGACGAGCCGGCGCTTGTGCGGCGCCGTGACCGAGAGCCCCCGCACCGAGAACGTCCGGCCGAGCACGTCGAGCGCGCGGTCCATCTCCTCGCTCGACGTGTCCCGGGGGATGGGGATCTTGATGTAGCCCGAGCGGACCTCGCCAGCGTCTCGCGCGGCGCAGCGGTGCCAGAGGTCGCCGACGGAGCGCTGCACGGGGTCACCGAGGAGCCCGTCGAACACCTGCGGCGCCGGCCCCGCCATGTGACCGATCCAGTCCTGGAGGTCGTAGGGTGTGGGCTGTCCGTAGGCGCCGCCAGTGCGCCACGCGCTCAGCCCTACGGGCACGTAGTTCGTACGGTTGATGCGCCCGACGAGCCAGGGGCGCGTCCACGCGAAGGCGTCACCCTGTGGGAGGAACGTGAGCTGGGTGGGGGAGGGCGCCGAGAGCTCCGGGCGCGCCATGAGCGCCGCGAGCTCGGACCAGGTGTCCACCCTCGGCGCGTACTTGAGCACGACCTCGGCGGCCCACTCGGGGTGCGCCGCGGTGAGCCTGCTCGACGCATCGGTGAGCGCGTCGAGGTCCGCCAGGTCGGCGCGCTCGGGGTGCGTCGACAGGAGCAGGCGTCTGGGTGAGAGCCGCCCCAGCGCGCCCGACGCGATCAGCTCGTCGAGGAACGTGACGTCGACGTCGAACGCTCCCGCGCCCGGGAACCCCTCGAGCCAACCCGTATCCGCCGTGCGCAGCGACGCGAGCACGAGCTCGGGCGCCTCGAGCGCGCTCGGGTGCTCGGCCGCGTGAGGGGCGAGGTCGCTGCGGAGCTCGACGCCGGCGAGGTGGAGCAACTCGGCGTCTGCGAACGCGCGCGCGATCTGCCAGGCGCCCGAGGGCACCGCGTAGGTCTTCGGTGCGACCTCGCCGCTTCGCGCGTCGTACGCGAGGCGCGCGAGCGCCTCGAGTTCCCAGGAGGTGCGCTCGAGCGCGCGCATGTGCGGCGTGTCGATCTTGAAGTGCGCGGCTTTCGCCCAGCGCGGCTCGCGCGTGCTCTTCATCCACTCGAGCTCGTCGTCCCAGCTCAACTCGGGGCGGAGCCGTCGGCGCGCGCGCTTGGCCTTGCGCTCCCAGCCGTCGCGGGTCATCCAGACGATGAGCGCGCCGCGCTCGGGCAGGTGCTCACAGCCCGCGCCTGGCGCGATGATACGGATCGCCGAGCTCGAGGGCGTCGCGAGGACCTCGCGCATGTGCTCGCCCTCGAGCTCCCTGAACCTTGGCTCGTCCCGAGAGACGAGGTCCGCGCAGCTCATCCCCTCGGCGTCGGCGATGCGCGCGTCCAGGTCGATGTACTCGATGTGGTCTATGCGCGACGCGACCCGCGCCGCCGTCGTCTTGCCCGTGCCCCGGTGCCCGACGACGACCACATCGAGGCTGCTCATATCTCGCCCCCGGTCGGCGCCTCGGCGTCCACGCGCGCCGCGTCTCGGACGCGGCGCGAGGGCGTGAGCCCGGCCTCCTCCGTCCACTGCTCGAAGTCCTCGAAGAAGATGTCCGCGAACTCGCCGGTGACGAGGCGAGGCACGAAGTCCGCGCGCGGGAGCTCCTCGCCGCTCTCGAGCTTCCACCCGTGCGCGTTGTTCACCCACGTCGGCACCAGCTCGACGCCCGCGGGCTTCCCGTCGCGTATGATCACGCGCGCCACGAGCCCGTACATCCTCGCGCCGTGCTCCTTGTGTCGGCGCGTGCGCGACGCGAACACGTAGTTGCCAAGGCTGTGGAGGATGATGCCGCCCTTGTAGGCCTCGACCGGGCGGATCACGTGCGGGTGGTGCCCGATCACGACGTCCGCGCCCGCGTCCACCCAACCACGGTAGAGCGTCTTGAGCTGAGCCTGCGGCGTGTGCTTGTACTCCTTGCCGGCGTGCACCGACACGATCACGACGTCGGCCGTCTTCTTGGCCTCGGTGATCTTGGTGACCAGCGTCTTGCTCCAGAACTTCGAGACGTTCTTCCCGTTCGAGAACCCGGTGGAGAAGAACGCGATCTTGAGGTCCTTGCCCTCGACGGTCACCCAGGTCGCGGCCTCGGCCTCTTCGTAGGTCGAGGCCGCGCCGGCCCAGAAGATCGTGGCGTCCTTGCGCTCCGAGTACTCCCGGAGGTGGCGCAGCGTGTCGTCGATCCCGTCCTGGTACGCGTCGGCGATGTGGTTGTTCGAGAGGCTGTACAGGTTGAAGCCCGCGTCGATGTACCAGTCCAGTCGCCCAGGATCGGACGTGAACGAGAACTCCTTCTTCACCTTGGGCTCGCGCTCGCTGATCGGGTTCTCGAGGTTCATGAAGACCAGGTCCCCCGAGTCGAGCAGGTGCTGCGTGGGGAGGAAGACGTCACCCTTCAAGGCGATCGTCGCGGCCGACCACTTCTTGGTCGGCTGCGAGACGTCGCCCACCGCCGTGATCACGAGATCGCGCGGCCCGCGGAACTTCTTGTCCTCCAGCATGATGTAAGGATCGATCGCCAGCAGCCTGGAGAAGTAATCGACGCTCGAGACCACGCCGGCCTCGGTCGCGCTGAAGACGATCGCGTGGGCGTTCAGCGCGGCGTCCGCGAGCGCGGCTCTATGCTTGCCTTCGGCTCTGGCCGCGGCCTCGGCGGAATCATTGGCCTCCACCCGCGCGCCCGGCTTCCCTGCGGTCGACGCTGCGTCCGCGAGCGCGTCCTTCTGTGTAGCCTGCGGCGTCGAGCACGCCGTCATCGCCATCAACACCGCCGCACACATCACGCTCGTCTTGGCTCTCGTCATCACGCTCATCGCTCCTCTCCTCAAAACGCGCACTGGGTGTGCACATCCATATACCTCGCGCGTATGGCGATCAATGTCCTGGTTGTCGGTCGCACGGTTTGGTGGCAGTTTGACCACCGTTCGTGGCGAACGCGTGAAATGTGTACGCGGGAATGTTCTCGCGTACATCCCATTTGTGTTACGCTGCGTCCGTCTTTGGATATGCAGGGTTAAAAAAGCCCTTTGTTGTTCACAGCTTGTCCTCACCCTCAATGGGGTGAAGGCGACACCAGAATACCCCGTGAGGTGTACCGATGCAGCGTGGCGAAGTCCGCAACCCTATTCTTGTCCTCGTCCTTCCCATGGTCACGTGTGGCCTCTACGCGTTCTACTGGATCTACACCGTGGTCGAGGAGATCAACGGCGCGCTCGGTCGTGAGGCTGTCTCTTATACACATCTGACGCTGCCGACGATCTACTCTGTGTAGAT
>CAJXPN010000596.1 GCA_913058025.1 uncultured Myxococcales bacterium
GAGACAGGTCGCGGAACGCTGCGAAGACGGCGTCGCGGGCTTCGCCCAGCAGGAGCGGCTCCTCGTCCTCGTTGAGGGCGATGACCTCGCGGTACTGAGAGGTCAACACGGCGATCTGCCTGGCCTGGGTGTAGTAGCGCGCGCAGTGCTTGCACATCATCAGGTGCATGCGCATGGACATCGAGGTCGTGAAGGGGACGCGTCCGTCGGCGAAGTCCCCGTACCACTCGATCATCTCTTCACACGTCATCATGATCAGACCCCCTCGTCGCCGGTCAGGTACGATTCGACCGCCGAGCGGAGCGCGGCGCGCCCGCGGTGCAACAGGACCCGGTGGTTCCCGTTCGAGAGGTCGAGCAGCTCGCATGTCTGGGCCGCGGTCATCCCCTCGACGTCACGCAAGGTCACCACGACGCGTTGGTTCGCCGGGAGCGACTCGATGGTGTCCTTGATGACCTGTGCGAGTTGGCGTGTCATGAGGTGATCCTCGGGTGAGATGGACCACTCCCTGGGGGGTTGGGTCCAGTGGTTCTTCGGGCCGCCGAAGCGGGCAGCGTCCACGGAGCGTTGCCTCGCGATCGCCTCCTCGGAGAAGTCGGCCGTCGAGACCATTCGAGCGTCACGCTTGGCGCGTGTCCTGGCCTTGTTCACCAGGATGTTGAAGAGCCAGGTCTTCAGGGAGGATCTGGCCTCGAACCTGTCGATCCCATCGACGACGGCCAGCCAGGTCTCCTGGGTGACCTCCTCGGCCGCGCCTCGGTCCTTCGTGAAGACCATCGCGAGACGAAACATCGCGCCGTGGTGCGTATCCACCATGTGCGCGAACGCCGTTTCGTCTCCCGCGAGCATGCGGGCCACCAGCGCGGTGTCTTCGGGTGTTGCGAACATCTGGGCTCACGTCGAGAGCGAGGAGCGGTGCCTCTCTCCAGCGTTGTCTTCACAATGCGCCAGAGAACCGAACGGTTTCCTCCCGGATCGGAAAATCTACCGGGGGGACACACCATAACGCGCCATGGTTGGGATGCCTCGTGCGATTTTCCCAAGAAGTATGGCGTGGTGTAGCTCGTTGTTTTTGATGGTCTTTTGGGCTTCGTTTTGGCCGAGCGTGCCTTTTCTTCTCTCTCATCTGTAACGAATCGTCTGCTCAGGAGACTACGCCATAGAAGGTCGGATGGGCCTTCACCAGGAACAGACGAGAGAAGGAGACAGAGAGATGGTTTTCGTGACGACGACGCAAGAGCTTGGCCGTATCGACATCGACATCGAGTGGACCGACGAGGAGCTCGTGGGGATGACGATGGATGGTCAGACGCGAGCCTTCGACGAGCTCGTCAAGCGCTACCGCACTCAGTTCCATCGCGTGGCGTGGGGTCTGGTCAAGAACGACCACGAGGCCGAGGACATCGTCCAGACCGCGTTCTACAACATGTTCCGCAAGCTCCACACGTTCAAGCCTGGCTCGAGCTTCCGCAGCTGGGCCTACCGCGTCGTCCACAACACGGGCTTGATGAGGCTGCGCCGCAAGCGCTACCGCCAGGAGGTCGACCTGGACCGCGTGAACCCCCGTGCGTTCAGCGACGCCGAGCCGATCGACTTCTCGACGGCGCCCCGCTGGGTCGTGCGCGCCGACCGTCAGCTCGAGCTCAAGGAGCTGCGCGAGCAACTCCACGCCGCCATCGGCGAGCTCCCGTCGAAGTACCAGAGCGTCTTCATGCGCCGCGAGTTCGACGAGATGTCGCTCAAGGAGATCGGCGACGAGATGGGCCTCAGCGTCCCGGCGGTCAAGAGCCGCCTCCACCGAGCGCGCCTCTTCCTTCGCGAGTCGCTGTGCGCCCAGCCCGGCTTCATCGCACCTCTGGCCTGCGCGTGACCACGCGCTCAGCGCTGGCCCGCGCCGTGCTCGGCGTCGACCGCGTGGGCCGGCGCGAGCGCCTCCGCCTCGACCTGCTCCATCAGGCGGACGAGGTCCGCCACCGCGCCTGACGCGTCCCCGCCGACCCTGACCGTCGCGCCCGTGTGGCGTGAGCGCGCGAGCCAGCCTCCCGCGTCCTCCCACAGCCGGAGCGTGTCGGTCCCTTCAGTGGTGTGCGCCGTGGCCTCGAGCGCGCCGACGGGCTCGCTCCCTCCGACCTCTTCGATCGACTCCAGGCGCAACGCGTACCTGACCACGCCTGGCGCCGCAGGGAGCTCGCCGTCCTGACCGACGGGCCCCCACCTGGCCGGTCCGCGGCGCTCGAGTTCCACGCGAGTGTCGCCTCGGCGCAGCGTCAGCCGCGTCAGCTCGTCCGGGCGAGCGGTGAGCAGGCGGCGGTCTCTGAGCAGTCGCTCGGGTTGGCGCAACGGGCGGACGCACTCGGCGCGCGCGCTCACCGAGTTCGAGCCCCACGACACCCTCACGAGACGTCGACCGCTGCGCTCCTGTTCGGGGCCGACGCCGAGCGCCTGCTCGCCGCTCGCGCCCCACAACCTCAGCGTGTGCTGCCTGGCCTGGGTCGCGTCGACCCGAGGCTCCTCACGCGAGGCCGTCGCGTCACTCCAGCAGGAGTCCAGGAGCGCGACCTCGTCGTCGAGCGCCTTGAACGTGCTCGTGGCGTCGCCCCGGGTGACGCGCGCGCGCCACCGACCTTCGCCGCGCGAGATCTCGATGTCGTGTGAGGCTCCCTGGTACCGGAGCCGCTCGATGCTCCCCACGTCCCAGCCGACGGCGTCGCAGCCGGACCCCACGAACGACATGACGGCGAGCGCCGCGGTAAGCGGGTGGTTGCGTTTAAGGGCATTTAAGTGGGATGGCATCTTGGGCACGCTATCTTGGTATGTGTAGGCGTCACTATGCGCCTCGCTCAGTCTACGAATCCACACCATTCAAGGAGCTCACATGATGCCTCGCACCCATATGATTCTCGCGCTCATAGCCTCCGCAACGCTCGTCGCTTGCGGCCCCGAAGGCGGCGAAGAGAACAACGACAACAACTCGAACAACACCACGGGTGAGAACAACACGACGTCGAACAACTCCAACAACACGACGTCGACGAACAGCTCCAACAACACGACCACCAACAACACGAACAACACCACGGGCACCAACAACACGACGACCACGAACAACACGAACAACACGACATCGACGAACAACACGACGACCACCAACAACACCAGCGGCGGCGGCTGGGTCGCGGCGAGCGCGTCGTGCGCGTCGCGTGTGGAGACGATCTTCTTCGAAGGTCAGAAGGGCTACATGGGGTGCGGTCAGAACGCCGAGGGCAGGGGGCTGTTCTTGAGCGACGACGGGGGCGCGACGTGGGGAGAGTCGGAGCGGCGCTTCCAGGAGGTGCGCGTGAACGACATCCGCCGCGGCTCCGACGGCGTCCTCTACGGCGCGGGTCTGCACACGCTCGACGGCTACGCGGTCTTCTCCATCGACGAGTCCGGCTCCTCGCTCGTGCCCGAGGGCCTCTACGAGCAGAGCAACCAGGCGTTCTTCAAGGTCGGCCAGGGCCAGAACATCGCGATGACGGCGGATGGTCAGATGATGACCGACTCGCTCACCGGCGGCACCGCGGCCTACAAGCCCGCTGGTGGCGAGTGGGGCGAGGTCGAGGGCCTGGGCGAGGGGTTCCTCGAGGGAGGGCGTGAGGCCTTCCAGGTCACCACGATCGTGACCCACGAGAACCAGTTCTACGCCGTGGGCAGCGTCATCAACGACCCGGGCCAGGTCTACCTCCCCTCCAAGGCGGAGGGCGCGACCTACCACATGACCGCCCTGGAGCTTCAGCCCTCCACGCGCGACGGTGAGATGAAGGACATGCACGTCTGGGCCGACGGCGGCATGATCGCGGTCGGCTTCGACCAGAGCCAGCGCGAGTCCCTCATCTACACGCTCGCTGGCGGCGACGACGCCTACGACCGTGACTCCTGGAAGCAGATCGACCTCTACGACTTCGGCCTCGACTTCCCGTCCGCGGCCAACGCGATCGCGGTCTCGGGCGACACCGTCGTCCTCGTCGGTGAGAAGATCCCGTCCTCTCAGGGCGGCTACATCTGTCTCTTATACACATCTGACGCTGCCGACG